>NZ_LN868937.1:2472892-2772892 GCF_001244735.1 Bacillus andreraoultii | reverse complement strand
AGATACAGAAGTAATTTCGTTAAATCGGGCTAAGTTTATTTCCTTAGAGGACTGTTCTTATTACGAAGGTAGTGATGAGAACAGTCCTTTTTATAAGGTTCACGCGTCCTAGACAACAACAAATGTTAAAAAAGAGAAGCAATCGATGGAAAATGGCTAATCATTTTTTTAAGAAAGCCATTCGATTAAAATTTTACTTAGTGGAAAGAAGTCGTCTAGTTTTGTAAACTAGTGTTACATATGGATATATTGGACGGTGCTCTTATGGTTATAAATAAATTAATCGTAAAAAATTTTAAATCACATACTTATGCGGAATTTCAATTTGGTAAGATCAATCATTTTTTTGGCGACAATTATACAGGAAAATCGTCTATAGGTGATGCGATTGTCTTTTGTTTATTTGCGGTGACAAAACATGGGTATAAAACGTATATAAAAGATTATTTACAAGAAGGAAAAAGCGAGATGAGTGTTGCGACTCACATAACGATTGATAAACATACGTATAAAATAATGCGGACGATGAACCGTCGAGGCGCTCACCAAGTTTTTATTAATGATGAATTAACGGATGATGAGACACTTTCAAAACTAGTTGGTCACGTACGAGCTTTTATTTATAGTTTTTTTCCTGATATTTTTCCTGAAGAAGATGCAAAAGTTGCTCGGTCTTTTTTAATCGAGCAAATCTGTTTTGATCAAGGTAACTATAGCAAACTTGAAGATGAAAAAAGGAAATTGTTAAAACAGCAAAGGGAATTGGAGAAAAATAAGGCGTTTTATGCAGGTCAAAAATTATTGTTGCAAAAACAATTAACAGAAGCGGAACGGAATCGTGAGTTAGATACGAGTGATCAAGAACTTGTTGTAACGGACAATAGTCATTTACAAACAGAAATTGAAACAATCAATGGAAAAATACAAGAAGCCTACCGTGTCCTCTACGAAACGAAAGCTAAATTAAAATCTTATCAACAAGCTCTTAAAGAACTCACTTCATCTCCGGATTTATTACCAGATGTATGTCCGACTTGTCAGCAATCCATTCCACAAGAACAAAGTGAAAAAGTCGCAAAGGAGAGGGAGGAAAGAAAATTCATATTACAGAAGGAAATCGAACCTCTAGAAATAGGATTGAAAAATGTAAGTGAACAACTTGGTCATTATAATGAAATGAAAAAAGACTTAGAAAGTAAGCTAGTGATTGTACATGAAAAACGACAACATCATTTTGATGGAAATCGATATGAGTCATTACAGAAAGAGTTGAAATATGTAGACAAGCAGTTAGCAATGATAGAAGATAAGAAAATAAAGTTGGCACAAGAGATCCGTACAATAAAAAATGAACTAGGAATGCTAGCAAATACGTATCAAAAGATGATTAACTCTAGCTTAACTGATGTAAGAATAGATTTGTTTAAACAGTTGAAGAATGGCGAATTTAGACCTCAATTTCAAATATTATATAAGGAGCGACCATACCGAGTGTTATCAAATAGTGAAAAAATTCGTTGTATGGTTGAAATTATTACGGTCTTTCATCAAAATAGCGAAAGGCAGTATCCGGTTTTTTTAGACAACTTGGAAAGTATACACAGTTACATCCACCGAAAACGCAAATTATTACAGCCTCTGTCCGTAAAGGAATGCCGTTAACATTAAAAGTGGTTGAATAAAATGAGTGGATGAAGGGTGTGGGAGGAACGAACGACGTTATCACTTTGCCCCTAATATGAGGAGTAGGTCATTTTTTAGCTAATAGGAAAGGATTAATAAAGTGTTCAAGGAAGGATCTTGCCGCATGACATCAAAACTGAAAAACTTTCGGCGAACTTTAGTCTCTTTTGATCACTAAAGGTTCGAGTGTCCCAGAGTTTTCTTTATTTTCAGGAGAACTTGGTAAAAAGATGATGACACGAAAGCCATCTATATCAGGAGCGCTAATTCTATATTTTCAAGTAGATTAGATGCGGTAGAATTTATTTTTCTAGGATCATTGTCCGATATTGTTCGAATTTTACTATTGTCATCGCATGAATTCGTGTTACACTTTTTAAAAAGTGAGCTTCTTATGAATGTCGTTCGTGGGGTGACAGATTTGTGCGAAAGTATATTTACAGAAAGTAAAGTGAAATTGTTCGACTTGTATTTGAATAGTGATAGTCTGCAATCTTTTTTAAACCATGCCTCGACTATTTTTCACAACCCGATTATTATGTGCGATGAGGCTTTTCGAATTATTTCTGCCTCGAACATATTCCCAGTAAAGGATAAGTATTGGAGAAAACATTTAATAGAGGGGGCTTGTTCATACGAATTTGTCTCTCGTGTTAATCAATTAGAAGCAATCAAGGCTGGAAAACAGAAAAATGAAGCATATCGTGTATTTTGTCCAGAAAGCGAAGATGAAAAATTTGTTTGCCGTGTTAAGTTAAAAGATAAAGAGCTAGGGAATGTAATTTTGCTTGAAGAACAGTCTACATTTACTGAAGAGACGGGGATGCTTATGGAAATTATGAGTATACTTGTTGGCAAATTAATGATGGAGTATCAGAAAGAAACGGTAGAATATGCTGTTTTAAGTGAGAACTTTTTACTAAAGCTCGTTCAAAATACGGTAACGACAAAAGAATTAGATAGAATTGAACAATTAGTCGATTACAAACTCCCAAAAGAATTGACGCTGGTTATTTTTAACATGGCAAACTATAAAGTGAATGTGACGAAGCGAAGTCGTGATTTAAAAGAGTTGATTCATTCGAAGTGGAAAGCAGTTCTGTCCATCGTTCATGAGGATACAATTATTATGTTATTTGAAACGGCTTTACTTAAAAACCGTATTGCAGAAATAGAGGAATTTGTTACATTTCATCAAATTATCGCGGGAATGAGTAGAAACTATCATTCGATTCTAGAAACATATAAATATTATGAACAGGCAAAAAAGGCTATTGAAATTGGACCAATTCTTACAAAAGGGAAGCATGTATTTGTATATGATGATGTGTTTCCATTTGTATTCCTTCCCAAACTACCAATTGATGAAGCTATAAGTGAATTTGCCCATGCTTCGATTAAATTATTGAAAACATATGATGATGAGAATGGAACGCAATTGAATGACGTTCTTTATCAATATTTACTGCATAAGGAAAAAATAAATGAAACGGCAAATCATTTGTTTGTTCACCGAAACACTTTACGGTATCAATTAAATAAAGCATATGAGATAGGAAAAATCCAAAGTGAGGATTCCCTCTTTATGGCGAATCTCTTTTTATCGTATCGTATTTTACATTATTATCGGAAGCGCTCTTTAATTGAATTAAGTAATTAGGTAATAAGGTTATAGAATAGCCCTGTGCATCACGCACAATTGTAGGGGCTATTTTTGTAAATAGAAACTATATCAATTAAATGGAACGTCATATATACTAGGAACATAACATGCTCACTATTTCACAAATTTGGGCATGAAGATGAATTTGCAAACGTAATTCATTTATTTTCTTAATGATTAGTGAAAAATATGTCCCTTAACTTTGAATAGGAGTGAGGGAGACAACGTAACAATGAAGATTCACTAAGTAGTAAATAGGAGGATGAATCAAATGGTGTATCCGTTAATGTTTAAAAAAGGGAAAATTGGAAATGTAACGTTGAAAAATCGAATTGTTATGCCACCAATGGGAACAGATTATTCAAGTTTTACGGGTGAGGCTACAGAAGAAAGTATTAAGTATTATGAAGCTCGGGCAAAAGGTGGTTGCGGGTTAATCATTACTGAGATTACGAGAATCGATGATGTAACAGGGGTCGGTGCACCGGGACAATTAAGTGCAACTTCGACAAAATATACACGGAAATTAGTTCAATTAGTTGATGCTGTTCATAAATATGATACGAAGATTTTTATGCAATTACATCATCCAGGTCGGGAAGTATCGAGTCGGTTGTTAGATGGGGTCCAACCAGTTGCACCAAGTCCAATCGCTTGTGGAGTCATTGGAGAGGTTCCTCGTGAATTAACGACTGCCGAATGTGAAGACTTAGTGAAAAAATTTATTATAGGGGCTAATGTTGCGAAAATTGCCGGCTTTGATGGTGTTGAACTACATGGTGCACATGGCTATTTAATTAATCAATTTTTAAGTCCATATACAAATCATCGTAATGACAAGTACGGTGGGGATTTTGAACGAAGATTGACATTTATTACAGAAATTATTAAAGGCATTCAAGCAACATGTGGACCGCAATTTCCGATTTCTGTTCGGATTAGCGCAGATGAGTTTGTTGAAGGTGGATTAAAGATAGAAGATACAATTCAAATTGCGAAAAGGTTAGAAAGTTTAGGCATTGTAGCACTTGATGTAAGTGCAGGAACATATGAATCAGGGTATGCTGTCATTGAACCACACTTTTTACCAGAAGGATGGAAACGACATCTTGCAACAGCGATTAAGAAAGAAGTGAATATTCCTGTTATCGCTACGAACAATATTAAACACCCACAAACAGCAGAAAAATTACTTGAAGAGGGTGTAAGTGATTTTGTTGGGGTTGCGAGAGGGCAATTGGCTGATCCAGAATGGGGAAATAAAGCGTTTAAACAACATGAAAATATGATTCGGAAATGTATCGGTTGCTTATATTGCTTTAAAACCATTAATGAAGGAAAACCAGTTGAATGTACAGTGAACCCAATTGTCGGACGGGAATGGATGTACTCTGATGATACGTTGAAAAAGACAGGAAATGGTGAAAAAGTGGCTGTAATTGGAGCAGGCCCGGGTGGTATGCAAGCAGCGTACATTCTAGCAAAACGAGGCTATGACGTTACCATCTATGAAAAATCCGATGCACTTGGTGGGACGATGAGATTAGCTGAAAAGCCTACAGCAAAAGAATTAATTGGTGAGTTTATTGATACACAAGTGGCAGAAATTGAATCAGTCGGTGTTCATGTAAAATTAAATACAGAAGCGACTGTCGCGTTATTAAAAGGCGTAGGTTACAATAAAGTGGTTCTTGCATCAGGCGGATACCCAATTATTCCGAACATTGATGGTATTCACTCGAGCCATGTTCATACGGCGGAAAGTATTTTAGATGGCTCCGTTAATTTGAAAAATAAAAGGATCGTCGTCATTGGTGGCGGTGTTACAGGGTTAGAAACTGCTGAAGTACTCGGTAAAGAAAATGAAGTGTCTGTTATTGAAATGCAAGGAAGTGTAGGAACTGCTCTATATCCAAGTGTGCGAATGATGCTACTTCGGAATCTTGCGGCAGATAACATTGAAATTCAAACGAATAAACTGCTTTCTTCCATTGCTGAAGACCGGGTTATTGTTCGAGATATGAAATCAAATAGTGAAAGTGAAATCATATGTGATGACATCATTCTCGCTCTTGGTGTTCGCACAAATGATGATTTCGTTGAGCAATTCCAAAAGAATTTTGATCAAGTGATGGTTGTCGGTGATGCGCATAAGCCTGGTCAAATATCTGATGCACTACGGGAAGCAAACGATAAAGCGTATATTTTCTAGGCAGAGGGTTGAAAAGAGCCTATTGATTGTTGATGTGTATATTTGTAGTAAGACGTTGGAATATTTGAACTGACATCATGATTATATAAAAAAACTCGCTGGGTGTTGGCGAGTTTTTTTAGCAAATAGGAAAATATATCTTCCAATTTCTACTTTCCTTGGGCGCTTAAGTACAGGTGCATGGTTGCCTGAAGGCTCGGAGCCTGAGTTTTCTTTAGCGCAAAGCAAGGAGGCTGTCTTGAATGTCGCATGATTGATTTCTAGATGCCCCCCTCTGTTTTTTCCTAATAGGCTTCGTTAGAAATAAGGTATGATGAAAAAAATACAGTTATTCTAAAAGAAGAAGAACGTAATTCGTTATGGACGTCCGGTTCTTGCTAGCAACAACTATGCGTAATGATAACTAAGGCCTTTAAATGCGAATGCTTTATTTGTGTGGGTAGAGGGAAGGGGAAAATCAATGAAGAGGAAAATAGTCATTATTCCTTCAATTGTTATTGCACTATTCATCATTAGTTATGGGGCGGTAGGGAATTATTTTTACAACTATGCACTTAATGCAAAGAATGAGAAAGAATTTTTAAAAGGAAATCCTCATTTGGAGGAAAGTGTAGCGGTTATGGCGGATGTAGAAGATACAGCGAAAGTGGCCGACAATGAATTTAATAAGAAGCATCCACCTACGTCTCTTTCAATGGTTTCTAGTGATAAGAAAAAATACCAATTACATGGAGATATTTTTGAAAATGTGCATGCAGGTCATAAGTGGGCGATTGTTGTACATGGGTACACGAGCAGTGCTTCTAGCATGACGCGGTGGGTTCGAAATTTTTATGAACAAGGATACAACGTACTTGCACCAGATCTACGTGGTCATGGGAAAAGTGGAGGCGACTATATTGGTATGGGATGGCATGACCGACTTGATCTTCTCGATTGGATTGCTAAGGTGGTAAAAATGGATTCGAATGCTGAAATTGTGTTGTTCGGTGTATCAATGGGTGGGGCAACCGTAATGATGGCATCTGGTGAAGAACTACCAACGAACGTGAAAGCCATTGTTGAAGATTGTGGGTATAGTTCGGTGAGTGATGTTTTTGTATATCAACTGGATGATTTATTTGGGTTACCAGAGTTTCCAGTCATGCATGCGGCAAATACGGTAACAAAAATACGTGCTGGCTACGATTTATACGAAGCTTCTAGTGTCAAACAAGTAGCGAAAAGTAAAGTGCCGATGTTATTTATTCATGGTGAGGAGGATACATTTGTCCCGTATGAAATGTTAGATGAAGTATATGAGGCGGCAAATGTAGAGAAAGAAAAACTTGTCATCCCAGGAGCAGGTCACGGTGATGCTGTAAAAGTAGACCCAGAAAAATATTGGCACACTGTTTGGAATTTTGTTGGGAAGTATATCGAATGATAGATTGTTTTAAGTAACACAAAATCTTGTGGTTTAAGTAAATGACATTCCCCCTGGATGATTGAACCAGGGGGTGTTTATTTATAGCGTGGTTTTCCATATATAGGGAAAGTTCTATTGATGATCTATACGTCTTTTGTATTTATCCTCGACTATGAATAGTGGAGAGGTTCTGGGGATTTCAGCTAAACAAATAACATTTCATACACATCATTTAGCTGATTTGCCCGTTCATCGTCTTGTGATTGTTTAGAATAATCAATAGCTTCTTTTAATACTTGATTTAGATATTCACTTTCATCCTCTGATAAATCTCGAATAAAAGCTTCCTCGGTATGATAGCTTTTATTTGCAAGCTTTTCATATAAACTTTTTCCCAAAGGACTACTTTCTGTGTGGGCAGAAATAATTTCTCGAACATAGAGAAGCGACTGTTCCATTTATAACACTCCTTCGTTTAGATAAGTTCTCTATAGTATCGTCAGAAATATGGAAATTATGTAGGAAAGTTACGGAATAGGTAAAAAAATCTTCTAGAATTTTTTTACACCCTATTTTGGGTGGGGTAATATAAGTGTACTCGCATGTGAAAAAATAGCGATGTCCGTTGTAAGGGTGAAGCGGGCGTGAACGATTGTCCAGATGGTTAAAATGACCTTTGAACAGTAGAAAAGGGTGGAATAGTCAAGTCGATCAGTTCTAGACGCCCAACTTGAGATGAAAAAGAGGGAAACGGTCATCTAGAAGGGTTGTAGACGCCCAAATCGTGGAGAAAAAGGAAGAAAAGGTCATCTAGAAGGGTTCCGTTGAATAGTAGAAACGGCTGGAATGGTTACGCAGATGAGTTATAGAAAGATTTAACATGTTATTACCGATGAAATCTACTTAAACGAAAACGATTTTCTCGCATGTTCATCCCGTTAACACTAGTAAAAACGTCTTACTCCCATAATCTATAAAGTGCTTACATTTCGGCAAATAAAGCAATATTTCCCTATTGTTTTATAGTGGAAGATAAATTATAATCTTAAAGAATATGAAAAATATATTGAAAAGGGAGAAAACTACATGAAAAAATTGGGAGCCATTTTTCTATCGGTTATTTTATTAATCGGTCTTTTTCCACAATTATCGCTGGCAGCAAAGGCGAGTAAGTTTGATACGGATTTGAATAAGTATTTAATAGAAATTAGTAAAGTAAGAGGCTTTACGGTTACGAAAAGTCATGTTGAAGAAGCATTAGCTTATGATGAAATGAGTTTGAAAGATTTTACCTCTGTACCAGAATTGAAAGACTATTTAGGGGAAGTTATTAAATCAAATCTTAGTAATTTGAATGAAATTTATGAAGTGTACAATCTTAACCAAAAAAGTTTAAAAGCTATTTTGGCTGAGCATGGTGAGGAGATAAACGATTATATTTTTGTCGATACACTTTTTCAAGCATTATCTGTTTATACATTTGAACGTGACCCGGATTTTGACAAAAATTTAGCAATCTACTTAAAAGAAATTAGTGAAACAAGAGGGATGGATGTTTCGCAAAAAGAAATAGAAAAATTACTGGTAGACTATGAAATGACATTGGAAGAGTTCGCTACAATTGAAGAATTGAAAGAGTTTTTTGGCCCTGTTATTAAAGCAGACCTAAGTAATTTAGATTATTTTACTGATGAATATGGCATTAGTCAGGATGATTTATTACAGTTACTTAAATTAAGCGGAGACGATATCAATAATTATATTTTTATTGATGATCTTGAATCGACTTATGCGTTTGAACTTTTGTTAATGGACGAAGAGTTTGTCATGGAGCTTGTGAAAAGCTTTCAAGGGGAATTTGATTTAACAGATGCTGAAGTGGAACGGTTAAAAAACCATTTCATGTCAATAGAAAATGATTTGGCAAAACCGGAAACAATACAACGACTTGAACAATTAGCAAAACGAATGGAAAATTTCACTGATTTCGAAGTGGCTACAGAATTATCACCACAACAATTAGGAGAATTAGCGGCAATCTGGGATGAATTACTTTCCATTTTCCAATTAAAAGCAGAGTACAGTCTCGTTAAAGGTGGAACAGAAACGCCGATTTCATTCGTTGAACTATTAAAATTGGATGAGTTGAAAAATACGAATTTAAAAATCGCTCTTTACAATTTACAAGGGGAATTTTTAGCAGATTTGATTATTACTGGTGAAATGGTTGATTCAGATACAGTGAATGAGTTAGGTAACAATTTAATCGCTACGGTAGAAATGGCAAAAAATGAAGCAAATAAAGTAAAGGTTGTAGCTACGAAAAAGAAAGCTGAACAGAAAACGGTGAAAGGTGCAAAACTGCCAAAGACAGCAACAGCTTCTATTCCAAATGCTTTAATGGGTGTATTTGTTTTAATGGCTGGAATTCTTATGTTTCGTAAGGTAAGGAGCATCTAACGTGCGATCCTCTAGAAATAAGAAAAAACAAGTTATTTTATTTATATCTGTCTTTTTAATTGGTTTTGGTGCATGGTTTGTTACAAGCAATGTTTATCAATTTGCCAAAGGGTATTTTGCTGTAAAACATATGCCCCACCCAGAAGAACCAGTAAATAAGGTAGAAGCTAGTGAAAAAGAGAAACCGACCGAAAAAGAGCTGTATCCCGTTCGTCCTAAAATAGGTGAAGAGATAGGGGAGTTGTATATTCCTAAACTGGATGCAACACTGCCAATTTTTCACGGAACCGATGAAAATGAACTAGAAAAAGGAGTCGGGCATTTCGCGGATAGTGTTTTACCTGGAGAAAAGGATAATTCTGTTCTTTCCGGACACCGGGATACCGTTTTTCGAAAACTAGGTGAAGTGGGCGTTGGCGATTGGTTAATTGTTCGCACATCAGCCGGTGAATTTAAATATAAAGTTTCGAAAGTACGTATTGTTGATGAAGATGATCGGACGGTAATTGTTCCGAAACCGAAAGCAACATTGACTGTGACAACTTGTTATCCATTTAATTTTATTGGCAGTGCACCGGAACGATACGTACTTGTTGCTTATTTAGATTCGAAAACTTTGTCAACTAAAGCATAGATTGATGAATTGAGAAGGGCATTCTCCTTTGATTGGGGGCTGCCCTTTTGGTTGCTAGTTATTTTAGCGAATAGGAAAGAATAAATTTTTTCCTATTCGCATTAGCACACAAGGACTAGCGGCACTGCATCAAAGCGAAACTTTCTTTCCTCTCGTTTCGCCTGGAGGATTGAACGTCCTGAGTTTTCTTTATATTCCTTTTTTTTCGCAGTAATCTTCAACTAATTCCTCAATTTTACCAAGGTTTGGGGAGTCACCTGTAAAGTTGAATGTTAATTCCTCGATAAACGCTCCTTTATGATAAACGTGGATAGCACCATTCTGTTCAATCACACTATATTCCGGCTCAAAACGATAGCCATTTCTTTCAATTGCACCCATATTAAATCAGCTCCAAAAAAGTAGTTGTACAATTCTCTGTCATTCCCTTTGAATAGTGTTTGATGGGACAGCGAATTTATACACGAACGCCTATTTATTCCTCAAATCCGGCATCGATTTTTTGTCCATTATTATCATAAACCGAGACATCAAGTGGCAATGTGATTTCAGGTTTATCGATTAGTACATACCAAACCGATAAGTGATCACGGATGTAAAACTTGTTTGGTTGAATCTTTCCTTCCCTATTGATGACAATTGTTTTTGCTTCGTCTTCAGCAAATCCGTAAATGAATGAGGACTTTCCATCAATATCTGTTGCAACACGCCAATCAATGGGTCCTCTATCCGAATGCTCCTCTTTGAATTCAGCAAAATCCATGATTGGAAAGATGATGTTCTGAACCTTTGTAAATGATTCGTTCGTCCGTACAGGGACGATTCCCTCACTCGCTTCTACAAAAACTAAATTTGAGTCACGGTCAAAAAGGAGAATTCTTTTGCAATCGCCAATTTCCGCGGAAACTTTATCACAGACTGTTTTTTCTAAAGATGGCTGAGGTACTGTAAAATTCACAGGACTCGTTGGTCGCAAAACCCAGATACAGATGATTACCAACACAACGAAACAAATTGCAGCAATAATCATCTTTTTACCCATGCGGACAAACCTCCTAAATCCCTTTTTTTCCTTCTACCCAAGCACCAAATTTTTCAACTAGCGGAAGTAATTGTTTTCCATCAAGAGCAACGACTTCACACCCGCGGTCATCATAAATAAAAAATACAAGATCTTTTGTCCTATTGACGAAGAAGACATCGGGATAATCATTGATGTACTTTCCAAACTTTGGCTTCAATGGGAAATCTTCGTGGCAAGTGGCTTTAAGTAACTTCTGTACCTTTAGATCTCCACACTTGCATTGCAGGGAAAATTGTTGCATCCCGTATTTTTCATCTTCGTCATGCTCGAACGGATAAGGAAATGTCTTTACACGTATTCGATATACATCTTTTTTATTTTTAAGGAATGGATGGTAGATTTTCAGCCTTTTCGCCAGTTTTTCTTGAGTTGTAACCTTATAAATATTCGCAACAAGAAATAATTCGTCTTTGTCGTCGAAAAGCTCATGAAAAATGGTGGAAGTTTGCTCATAGATAAGTTGAAAGCGGTCAAGATTCAACTCTCCATTTTCCTTGAACTGATAAATATTTTCACCAAGAGTAAAATGGATTCCGATCTCCCACTGATGATAAATACTAGAAACCAATTGTAAGGATGGGAATTTTTCCAAAAGGTAATCATTGACATTCATTTTAATACACCGTCCTTCGTTTCATTTTCTACTTTTACTATATCGGATGTGACATAATAATGGGGGGGAATTTTGATTTTTTCTTTATGAAAAATGTTTCGACATTATTACGTTATAATGAAAGTAGTAAGGAAATTCAAGGAGAGGAAAATAGTGGAATTATACAATATGATAAAAAATAAAAAAGAGTTTTGGCTTGTCGATCAAATCATCTATGCACACGTTTCCGATGATGATTACATCAATGGGTTTAAACGGCTTTTCAATGAATGGAAAACGGAAGGTAGCGGCTATTTATCGATATTAATGGAGGAAAAGTATGAAGACGTTCTATTGAACAATGGACTTCGAAAAATCTCCAGTATTGTTGAATATTTCCGGACACTGAATGGGATAGCCGATACAGATTCTAGATTCCGCCCACACGCGCTTTCAGAACAGCTACTAAGTGATGATGCGTTTGCACGTCTTTATGAGCAATGTCGGTCTGGGTCTTTTAATCAAAATATCCCGCAATCAATTGAAACGGTGATGGATTCATTAAAAAGAGAACTAGGTGTGAATTGGCGTAATCACTGTTTTTTATTTTGCCTATGAAGGAGAAATTGTTGGGATTGCGATTCCACATCTGGAGAAAGGCACGAGTGGAGAAGGGCGACTATTTTATTTCGGTTTAGTTCCGGAGTGGCGAGGGAAAGGGATTGGTGCGAGCATTCATAACCATGCTTTGAAGTTGATGAAGGGATTGAACGCTCAAACGTATGTCGGTAGCACGGATGTCAATAATCAATATATGATAAAAATTTTCGAGAAAAACGGATGCACACTTCGAAATGTAAAGGGGATTTATCGAATTGATTGCGCATCGAACCAATGTAGGAAGGATGATTGATATGCAAAAATTGATACTTGATCCCACCTGGGAGTCGACACTTTCTCCAGCTGATTGTGAAATGATTCAGGAAAAATTTAATCGTACAGTTAACGAGGTCGAGCGTTTGGTGGCTGTACCGATTTGGAGAGCCGTTAATCATAAAGGTGAACTTCTCATTACTGCACTTATCCATAACCGAACAAGTGAAAAAATAACGTTTATGAATCAACAAGTAGCCTATATAGAGGAAGGAAATGAGATGGCAAGTTGTATTTTCACCATAAAACGGTTAGTGATTGGAGCGCATTGTAGTATGCCATGGACATTTATATTTCCACGTGGTACTTTTCTAGAAAAACAATTGGTCATTCAAGGTCGAGAAGAAGTAAAAGCTGGGGAGCTTAAATTTTCTTGAGAGAGTAGAAGAAGTACATTTTCATCATTAACGAAATAATTGAGTAGAACAAAAGTTAAAAGATTCACAAATTACTATTTACATATATATAGAACTAAATTATAATCGTTATATGTAAACGATTTACTTTATAATTTTTTTAATGAAAGTAATAGAGTGTATCTTAATCTATTGTTTAATTGTAGTAACCCGATACCGAATGACGATCAAAACAACAGGGTTAAAAAATCGCACTTCATATAAGGAGGAATTAATGATGGCTCGATTAGAAGGTAAAGTTGCAATTATTACAGGTGCTGCTCAAGGTATGGGGGAAGCACATGCTCGTCGTTTTGTTGCAGAAGGTGCAAAAGTTGTGATGACAGATTTGAATGAAGATAAGGGTATAGCATTAGCCAATGAACTAGGAGAAAATGCCGTATTTGTTAAACAAGATGTTGCTCGTGCAGAAGATTGGGCAACAGTTGTCCGAAAAGCAGAAGAAGCATTCGGACCTGTAAATATACTAGTCAATAATGCTGGAATTACGATGGCAAAATTAATTTTAGAAACGACGGAAGAAGATTATCGTCGGATTGTAGACATTAACCAAGTTTCTGTATTTCTTGGTATGAAGAACGTGATTCCATCGATGCAAAAAGCTGGTGGCGGTTCCATTGTGAATGTTTCTTCTATCAATGGTCTTGTTGGTGGAGCAATTGGCTATACAGATACAAAATTTGCTGTTCGTGGGATGACAAAAGCAGCGGCTATGGAATGTACACATTATGGTATTCGTGTAAACTCTGTGCATCCAGGCGTAATTGCAACTCCTATGGTTGTTCAAGAAGATACAAAAGCAGCCGTGGAAGAATTCTCTAAACATATTCCATTAAAACGAGTGGCACAACCTGAAGAAGTAACAAATCTCGTTCTTTTCTTAGCTTCTGATGAATCAAGTTATTCAACAGGTGCAGAATTTGTCGTTGATGGCGGGATCACAGCAATGTAATTTTCATCATGACGCTTAAATATCAAGCCGAAAATACGTGAGATTCCATTCTTGCTTATTTTCGGCTTTTTCTGTGCACTATGGCTCTCTTTTCACCTATCGATTCTTGACTTGAGGTTTTTATTTACAAATAGTAGATTGAAAAAAACGAACAATCATATAAAAAGTACGATATTTATTAGATTCCAAGTATAATATTTTTCTTAAAAAATGATGCAACTTGTTTAGAAAACTAATCCTTAGGTAAAGTTTTCTTTTTTTTGAGAAGAAGTTCCTCTACTATTATGAAGAAGTAAGGAAATTATTTTTTGAAATGGTATAGATCATCATAAATCTCCAAAGATTTCTGATAAAAGTTTTTAAAAAATTCAATTTTTAACTTGACATCTAAAAATTGAAAAATTAGAATAATCTTACCTGTGTGTAGGGATTGAAATTAAGGGATGTGCATAGAAATTGTCATTACGTCAACGAAAAAACAGAAAAGAAAAAGGAAGAAATGATTCGATCAGCACTAAATATGATTTCGGAAAAAGGTTATCATGCAACAACAATGGAGGATATTGAGCTAAGTTATTAATGACAAAAGGCTCCGTTTATGATGATTTTAAAGATAAACATTTAAGGGGGACAAATGATGAAATCCAATCAAGTATTAGCGGTCATTACAGGGGGAGCATCGGGTTTAGGAGAAGCAACAACGAGAAATATAGTATCGAAAGGTGGAAGGGTTACGATTTTAGATTTGCAAGAAGATAAAGGAAATCACTTGGTTGAAGAATTGGGAGAAAATGTAACATTTGTAAAAACGGATGTGACAGATGAAGAACGTGTTCAATCTGCATTAGAACATGCCGTCCGTACCTTTGGAAAAATAAATGTCCTCGTAAATTGTGCAGGTATTGGTATTGCTGAGAAAACATATAGTAAAAAAAGTGGGGTTCATGATTTAGCATCATTTAATAAAGTTATTCAAGTGAACCTTGTAGGAACGTTTAATACCATTCGCCTTGCAGCGGAAAAAATGAGCGAGAATGAACCAAATGAAATTGGCGAAAGAGGTGTTATCATTAATACGGCATCTGTTTCAGCTTTTGAAGGGCAAATGGGGCAAGTGGCTTATAGTGCATCAAAAGGCGGAATCGTCGGTATGACATTGCCAATTGCAAGGGATCTAGCTTCATTTGGAATTAGAGTGTTAACGATCGCTCCAGGACTTTTTGCAACACCATTATTCGCAAGTACTCCGGAAAAAGTACGAAAAGCACTAGGGGCAATGGTTCCTTTCCCATCTCGATTAGGCGATCCGAAAGAGTATGCTCACTTAGTGCAAAGTGTTATTGAAAATCCAATGTTGAACGGGGAAACAATACGACTTGATGGTGCGATTCGGATGCAGCCGAAATAAGGGAGGAATTATGTAGGCGAGCAGTAAAGGTTATTAGAAAATATGTAAGGGATTCAAAAAAACCTAATGTTAGATAGAATTGTTTATTAAAGATTTGTAAGGGATTGCAAAATACTTAATGGTAAATAGAATATTATATTAAAAGATTTGTATGGGGTTGCAAAATACTTTATGGTAAATAGAATATTATATCAAAAGATTTGTATGGGATACCAAAATATTTAATGTTAAATTAAATTGTATTTTAACAGAAATGTAAGGGATTTCAACAAGGGAAAGTGAGGGAATATGTATGCGTGAAGCTGTCGTAGTTGAAATGGTTCGAACTCCTGTAGGGAAAAGAAATGGGGGATTAAGCGGAATACGTGCGGAAGATTTAGCGGCAAAACCATTAAGAGAAGTTGTGAAAAGAGCTGGTATTTCAGCAAGGTTAATAGAAGATGTCATTTTTGGCTGTGTGACTCAATTCGGAGAGCAATCATTCGATATTGCGCGTGTAGCTGCATTACAAGCGGGCTATCCAGTTGAAGTCCCTGGAACAACCATTGACAGGCAATGTGGATCAAGTCAACAAGCAGTCCATTTTGCAGCACAGGCAATTATTAGTGGTGACATGGATATTGTTGTTGCTGGTGGTATTGAAAGTATGTCTCGCGTACCAATGGGTTCGAATCGAGGAAAAGTCCAATTTAGTGATGAGATTACTTCAAAATATGAAATGATTCATCAAGGATTGTCTGCTGAACGTATTGTAGAGAAGTGGGGATTTACGCGTGAAGAATTGGATGAATTTTCATTAGAAAGTCACAAGAAAGCAATCCAGGCTAAAAAAGAAGGCCGTTTTGAAAGAGAAATGATGCCCATTGAAGTGACTTTGCCTGATGGGTCGACAACTGTAATTAAAGATGATGAAGGTCCGAGGGAAGATACAAATTTTGAAAAACTAGGAGGTTTAAAACCTTCTTTTAAAGAGAATGGAAGTATTACAGCAGGGAATTCTAGTCAAATCAGTGATGGGGCAAATGCGATTCTTCTAATGTCTAGGGAAAAAGCGGAAGAATTAGGACTGAAACCAAGATTTCGTATTCATACTCGGATAGTCGTTGGTTCTGATCCGACCCTCATGCTTACCGGTCCGATTCCAGCAACAAGAAAAGCATTAGAAAAAGCAGGTCTAACAATTGATGATATTGATATTTTTGAAGTAAACGAAGCATTTGCGCCCGTACCTTTAGCTTGGTTAAAAGAAACAGGAGCAGATCCGAAGAAGTTAAACCCGAATGGGGGGGCAATTGCATTAGGCCATCCATTAGGTGCGAGTGGTGGACGTTTAATGATTACGATGATGCATGAGTTAGAGAGAACAGGCGGACGTTACGGACTACAAACCATGTGTGAAGGACACGGAATGGCGAACGCAACGATTGTTGAGCGATTAGATTAATCGAAAGTTGTCAATGTTATCGAAAGGAGGCGGATGGAATGCCACTTTCTTCAGTCCGGGTCCTGGATTTATCCCGTTTATTACCTGGCCCTTATTGTACGATGATTTTAGCAGACTTTGGGGCTGAGGTGATTAAAATTGAAGAACCCTATATTGGAGATTATGCAAGAGCTTATTTACCGAAGATTGATGAAGACAGTGCTTTCTTCCACACATTGAATCGTAATAAAAAAAGTGTTTGCCTTGATTTGAAATCAGTGGAGGGAAGGGATTACTTTCTTCAACTTGTTAAACAATCCGATGTCGTCGTTGAATCTTTTCGCCCGGGTGTAATGAGAAGGTTAGGAATAGACTATGAAACACTAAAAGAAATCAATCCGCAACTGATTTATTGTGCGATTACCGGATATGGTCAAACAGGCCCATATGTTGAGAAGCCAGGTCATGATGTGAACTATATTAGTTATGCAGGAGTATTAAATATGATGGGAGAGCGAAATGGGAAACCCGTGATCCCAGCCGTACAAATAGCTGATATTGGCGGAGGTGCGATGCCTGCCACAATTGGCATCCTACTTGCATTAATGGCTAGGGAAAAAACTGGTAAAGGACAGATGGTTGATATTTCGATGTTAGATAATGTCATTTCTTGGATGCCGACATTATTGCCTGATTATCTTGCAACAAATAACGAACCTGAAAGAGGAAATATAGTTTTAAGTGGGAAACTTGCGTGTTATGAGGTGTATCAGACAAAGGATAAAAAGTGGCTGTCGGTTGGTGCGCTTGAGATGAAATTTTGGGAGACTTTTTGTAAGACGATAGGAAGGGAAGATTTTATTGTACATCTGAATGCACCTACAATGATTCAAGATAAGATGAAAATTGAAATTCAAAAGATTATCGCCCAAAAAACACAAGATGAATGGATGACTATTTTCCAAACGATGGACTCCTGTGTAGCCCCTGTTTATTCGTTTGAAGAGATGGTAAATGACCCGCAAGTGAAAGCAAGAGACATGATTAAAAGCGGTGAGTTAGGAACGACGAAACATGTAGGAATCCCAATTAAACTATCAGAAACTCCCGGTGAAATTAGAAAACAAGCACCGAAATTAGGGGAGCATACAGATGAAATTTTAATGGAAATGGGAATAAAAAAAACAAGAAGAAAATGAGTTTCTTGTATTTCCGAACGAGAAAATCCACCATGGGCGGTGGCCCTTTAGGCGTGGGAGTATGTCAAAGACGCGAAATAGTAGATGTAAAAATTGATTACTGAAAGACGTACTCGGCTTTCAATAAACGTTCATTTTGTCGAAAAAGGTGAACGAACCTTAAAGGGATGGGAGCTTAGTTTAAGAATCCTATGTTTTTGAATGGATAACTTAAAAATGATTGGGGTGAATAATCTTTTTTAAAAGGAGTTTTACAAGAAATGTAGAAATTGTATGGTAGAACAGATGATGGGGTGTACAGAATGGGGAAACGGTTGAGTTTACGAGTTTATTTGATGACGATTGCGGGTGCGGCATGTTGGGGCCTCATTGGCTTATTTGTTGCACCATTATATACTCGCGGTTTTACAGCTTGGGACGTGGTGGCCATTCGTGGGATTTTCTCCTTTGTCATCTTGTTTCTCATCATGGCGGCATTTTTTCGTGATCAGTTACGTACACAGTTAAAAGATCATATTTTCTTTGCTGGTGGGGGAATTTTTAGTATTGCATTATTTAATTACTTTTATTTTGAAGTTTTTTCGCAATCGAGCTTATCACTTGCCGTGACTCTGTTATACACTGGCCCCCTATTTGTAACGCTTTTATCACGACTCTTTTTTAAGGAACCATTGACCGTTCGGAAAGGTGTGGCACTTGTTCTTGCTATTACAGGTTGTGCTTTTGTTGTTGGTCTCATGCCTTTGGGTCAGGTAAGTATACATATGAAAACATTGTTTATGGGAATCTTATCTGGATTTTGTTATGCGTTATACAGTATTTTTAGTAAACCTGTAACAAAGCGATATTCTCCATTGACAATTACAACATACACATTTTTTTATACGAGTATTTTCATGTTATTTACAAGTGATATTGGGAAAAAGCTAGATCGATTTCAGTATACGGATGTCTGGGTTGCATCGGGGTTGTTAGCATTTGTAGCAACAGTTGCCGCATATATTTTATATACTTCTGGGTTAAAACATTTAGAAGCGAGTAAAGCTTCCATTCTAGCAACAATCGAACCAATCGTTGCAGTAGTGGGTAGTGTCGTTTTCTTAGGAGAAAAATTGCAAGGTTGGCAAGTGTTAGGGATTGTTTTAGTTTTGTATTCAGCTATACTTGTCGCAGAACGGCAGACGAAAATAAAGGGGAATATAGAAAGTTTGACGGATGTTCAATAAACAGTTAACAAAATGAAGGGGAAAAGAGAATTTTAATAATGCCTATGAACGATACTAAATGGCAAATGAACGGTTCCGTTATTTTCAAAAACTACATGTGGAGAAAGAATAGACAAAAGCGGATATACTAGGGAAGGTGCCTTTCTTAAGAGGAGGGCGCTTATTCTTTACATTCATTTAAATAATCAAATAGAAAATTGATAGATCAGAAAGCAAGAAGGTAGAAAGAAGTGATTCTCATGTTCGATCACGAAATATTCACCAACCTGTCCGAAGTGCGGTTATAGAGAAACAAGAATCGTGTTTGATAAGCTTGGTAAGTGTGTAAGTATTCAATGATCGTGGATGTGATAAATGACGAGGTGTGTTCATAGAAAGTTTGATAATAATGAAAAGGTAAGTTACAATATGTTATGAATGACAATCAGTCATATTGAACGGAGGACGCGAGAATTGTGGATAAAAGAGAAAGAATTATTCAGGCAGCCATTGATGTATTTTCTGATAAAGGGATTGAAAAAACGACAATTTCTGAAATCGTAAAGAAAGCAGGCATTGCCCAGGGGACTTTTTATTTGTATTTTCCTTCTAAATTAGCGGTTATGCCTGCCATTGCAGAAGTGATGGTTCACAAAATTTTAGATGGTCTAACAAGTGGAGTGAAGGAAGGTTCATTTTCCCAGCAAATAGAAGATATTATTCAGGTCATATTTAATATAACTAATGAGTATAAAGAGCTTACAAAGTTACTTTACACAGGTCTAACACAAACACAGTATGTCGGTAATTGGGAAAATATATATTCACCCTTATATAATTGGATGGAGGATTTGTTACAACGAGGAAAGGAAGCGCATGCCATCTACTCCGACGTGAACGTTACGTATACTGCGAAAATAATTATCGGATCAATCGAATCAGTAGCAGAGCAAGTTTATCTTTACGATCAGCTCGATGAGGAATCTATCGCTGGGTATAAAAAAGAACTATATAAATTTGTCATTAACGCTTTAGGTGCTTGCCAATAGCGTTCCTTTTTCACAATAAATGACTGACATTCATTCATGGACAAATGTAAGATTGATGATAAATTTCACAAGGATGGTGTTTTTATGAATCGAGCTTGGATATATGTACTATTGACTTGTTTATTTGAATTGTTTTGGGTTTATGGTTTCAATGTTGCTAATGTGTGGTGGCACTGGGCGATTATGGTCCCAATCATTATTGTAGACTTTCTAGTTCTCTCAAAAGCATGTGAGTTGTTACCAACGGGTACTGTTTATGCAATCTTTGCAGCAGCGGGTACAGTTGGTACTTGTCTTATGGATGTATTTATATTTGGAGAAACGTTTAGTATGGAAAAGGGATTTTTTATCGGATTACTCGTTATTGGGGTTATAGCTTTAAATCTTGCGGATAATAATTCGAATTCCAATGAGAAATCAGAAGAAGGAGTTGCATAATATGGGGTGGATATACGTATTTTTAGCCGCAATATTTGAATTAGTTGGTGTTATTGGTTTAAATAGATTTAGTGAAAGAAAATCATTCTTTCATACACTACTTTTTTTCGGTGGATTTGGCGGTTCATTTGCATTTCTTTATGCCTCCTTTAATTATCTCCAAGTAAGTGTTGCCTATGCAGTTTGGATTGGTATAGGAACCGCTTCAGCTGTACTAGTAAATATGATCTTTTTCAATGAGTCAAAAAGCCTCGGGCGTGTAGTGAGCCTAATGATAATCATTATTGGTGTAACAGGTTTAAAAGCTGTTTCTTAATTTAAAATAGTTAACTACATCCAGTAAACATACTTATTGTAAATAGATTTGTTTTTGTAACAGGGGAAACTTCGACAGTACGGGGCAAACTTCGACAGTAAAATAGGAAACCTCAACAGTAAACGGGGGCACTTTAAAAACAAGAGGCTCGCAGTACAAGGCATAACCTATTTCTCCATCTCATTTAAGGCATACTTTGATTTGAAAATTCAGTCCAGTTTCGCTACTTTTTTTGTCAATATGATAAAATTTACTATATAATGAAGATGAATTTTATTCAGAAATATTTATCTTTTGAAGTTGGTGGATACAATGAACTTTATCGTATTTGATTTAGAGTGGAGCCCAACTTTTCGTCATGGAAAATTTATCGGTCAAGAAATTACGGAAATTGGTGCTGTTGAAGTTAGTGAAATTGATGGATTATTAATAATAGGGAGAAGTTTCCACTCCTATGTAAGGACGTTAAAACCCGTAACAAAGAAAATAAAAAAATTGACAAACCTACAAGAACCAGACACATGGTTAGCCCCAAGATTTCCTATAGTGATGAAAAGGTTTGAAAAATGGATAGGGAACAAATCTTATATCTACTGCTCATGGGGGGGAGAAGATCGGGTTGTTTTATTAAAAAACTTATTATTCCACCAAATTAGCACAGATGTTTTCCAACAGTATATGAATTTACAAGACGCTTTTTCTTTAGCGGTTCATGAGAAAAAACAATTTGGACTAGTAAAGGCTATCGAACGATTAGAGTTAAGTTATGAGGGTACCCCCCATTGTTCCATAGATGATGCGTTTAATACTGCAAGCATATTATTAGAAATTCATAATAAAGGACAAATGAAAACAGAACCATTCGTTAACAATCAATTACTAGATTTTGACTATAGAAAAAGGGTCAATAAATTCATCCGCCTGAGAAGAAAGCTCAATTTAAATGATCATGACCTTTCACTATTAACGAATATAAGTGAAAAAGAACTTGAAAGAATAGAGACTTTTCAATTAACTAAAAGTAAAAAAGAGATGAATCGATTAATAGAGTTGCTGTACTTAGTTAGAGGAGAAACGTTGGGGAAAAGGTAACTGTCGAAAGGACTGATCCTATGTTCTGAAAGACGAAGAAACAATTTCCCTTACCCTATTAAATTTGATTAAATATAGGTAATGACTAATTTCATTTTTTTATTACGTATATAAACAGTAGATTCTTGGACGACGAACTTGTCTTGAAGAATCATTTATATGTTTTTGAGAGGAGATTGTTTCTACATTTGAACTTTATACAAACCGAATTGTAGATGCAAATGAACATCCGAGAAACAAAATAAAAACTGAAAATTATAAAAATGAAGGAAAAGAATGAATTGTTTTCGGTTTCGTGAAAAGCGGAGAAGGAAGGGAATATCATTATGTCAAGATATATGGCAAAAAAGTTTTTAAACCAAGAGGATTTACATTTCTATGATAAGGCAATGGAAGAGTGGAGTAGAATATGGAATGATCCAAATAGTAAAACGGTTGATCGTTTGGCTGAATTACTAACTTCGAAACAGTCTGATTTTGAAAAAAGTTGTGGTGGCAGTCGTTTGGGACGGGAAATAATGGGATGGTCAGGTCTTTTATGGTTTTATAATGCACAATATGGACTTAAAGGTGAAGATGGATTTAAAGCGGGTAAATTAATGGAGGCATTTCAACAAAGAAAATGTAGTCATGAGGTTGTTGAAACAGCTGAAAAAGCATGGAAACTTTTACGGTAAAAATTCGATGAAATGTATCAAAGGCAAAAATAGAAGCTAGTTGAAAAACGCTTCGATGAAAACCGAAAATAGAAAACTACAATAGTACAGAGCACGCTTTTAACCGGTACGAGGTGGAACGTCGATAGTAACAGGGAGAACTTCGAGAGTATGGGGCGCGACTTCAGGCAGTAACAGGTGAAACTTTGTACATGTCTCTCAAGCCATTCTTGTTTTTTTCATGTTTTTTCTTACCAATGTTTCAAGATCTCTTACATCACATTCAACATAACTATCCATATCATTTGGATGAGCGCTTTTTTCAACAAGTATGCTTTAGGCCTGGTTTTCAAAAAAGCTACAATGACAATCAAAGTCACTGTAGCTTTTTTTGTTGATTTAATAGTAAACTGGGGAACTAAAGAAAAACTTTGAGAGGAAAAGGGTGAAACTTCAGCAGTAAACAGGGAGAACTTCGACAGTACGAGATCCAACTTCGACAGCACGAGGTCTAACCTTAACAGTACAATCCCCACCTTCAGCAGCCTAAAAATACCGAACCTACCTCATCACTTCCCCACGATATAAAATTTCCTTTATCCATTTTGCAAAAAAGCTTTTATAACAATAATAGAACAGAAATCATTTTGAAAAAGGAGATGACGTTATGAAAACTGGATATCTCATTGTCGATGAAATGAGTCATTTAACATTATCTGGAAATGTTATCCCGAATGCTTGGTATCAAAAGATTATTTTACCGAATGGAAAGGCTCATTTGACAGCAATTCTCATTCTTTCAGATATCGTTTACTGGTATCGGCCGACAATTGAACGGTGTCCTGAAACTGGGAAGGTGATTGGGAGAAAGAAGAACTTACGAGGGATGGCAACATGTTTTTCCGTTTTGGTCTCTATCAACGATTCGTCGGATTGTTATAAAACTAATAAACAATGAAATGATTATAGTGGGAAAACATCATCACTTTACATCCAATAACATAAAATGGTTTCGATTGGATACCGATAAATTTCATTCCGCTTTGGAAGAAATTGAGGAAGTTGGTACTAGAATCCCATTCAACACGACTCCACCTCAGCCATTATCGAGGAAGCATATAACAAGTTACCAGAATACTTTTGTAAAAAAACTTGAATTGGAAAAAGAGAATCCGTTTACCTTTTATGAACAAAATGGTTTTGGTCCAGTTAGTGGATACGTTGCGGAAAAGATACAGGCATGGAGGGAGGATCTATCGGACGAGCTTGTTGTTGAAGCGATGAAAGTGGCTATTGAATATGGATCAAAAAGATGGCGCTATGTAGAAGCGGTTCTAAGACATTGGGTAGATAAAGGATACAGGACGATTGAAGAAGTTCATGCGGCACAACAAGCATATCGAAAACGATTTTCGAACAAGGTTCAACCGTCTCTGAGAGGATTCCCATCGATTTTTCAAAATGATTTTGTCGTCGATATGTCAGAAGGTGAAAATGAATCGGAGTAAAAGTGAGCTTTTTTATAAAGTTTTTTATGCATGGGGAGGGGTACTGAAAAATTGATTGAACAAGCATTTTTAGGCTGTTTAATGAAAGAAAATGATTTAATTAAAGACACAATTGTTCAACCACAACACTTAGCGGATATAAGACATCAGAAATTGTTTCAACTAATGAAAGAATTTAATTTAAAAGGAAAAGAAGTTGATTTACTCGCATTAACGACTGTACCATGCTTAGACCAACTTGGTGGTATTTCCTACTTAAAAGAGTTAGAAAGCTATGCTGAATTGGAAAAATTTGAATCAATTGAGGAATTGTTTCTTGAGGCTTGGAAAAATCGAGAAAAGCAAAAAATATTCACGCAAGCATCGATCAATGATTGGGACATTGAAAAGACAATCGAAACGTTGGAGAAAATCAATCAATTAAAAGTGTATGATTATAAATCAATTGATGAGGCTCTAGTTGATTTTTATGAAGCGCCATGGGAGGAGAGGGAACTTGAAAAAACAGTGACATCAGGGGTCGAAAGCTTGGACGGGATGACAGGTGGATTTAAAGAAGGGGAGGTGACGATTATTGCTGCACGACCGTCTATGGGAAAAACAGATGTGATGTTGCACATTGCCAAAAATGCGGGTTGGAGTGGGTGTATACCAATTATTTTCTCGCTCGAAATGCCGGAAAAACAATTAACGGCGAGATTAATTGCCTCAACAGGAAAAATTAACCGTATGAGAATGCGAAACTTAAAAGAATTTTTAAGTGAAAAACAAAAGGAACGCTGGCCAACTATTATTGAAGAATTAAATCGTACACATGTACAAATATTCGATTCTCCTGGACAAACCATACCGGAAATGCGAGCAAAAGTCCGGAAAATCGTGAATAACTATCCAGATAAAAAACCCATCGTGTTTATTGATTATTTAACACTCATCCGGTCATCCGATTATTTTAATGGTAATGTACATTATCAAGTTTCTGAAATTTCACGGAACTTAAAAGTGATGGCAAAAGACTTTCAATGTCCAGTTGTTTGTTTGGCCCAATTAAATCGGAATGTTGAAGCAAGAGCAAACAAACGTCCAGTTTTATCAGATATCCGCGAATCCGGTAGTATTGAGCAAGATGCTGACGTTATATTATTTCTCTATCGTGAAAATTATTACGAATATAACAATGAAGACAACACTCTTGAGATGATTGTCGCAAAGAACCGCAACGGCCCGATTGGAAAAGTTACGGTTCTATACAATAAACGTACGGGAGAAATTGAAGAAAGGAGGAAGGTAATTGCTCGTTAAAGAGTTATATGTAGATGCACTTTATTACGATGAAGCGTGTCTCGCCTATTCTCTTTACTATTTATTGAAAGAAAAGAAACTGTCGCTCGATGATGATACATCGATTATTAACTGGGACGACATCGACAACCAAGCTGTACATGAATTAATGCAGAAAAATCATTTAGGAATAAAGAAAATCCGAATGTTTACATTAAAAATGAGTCCCCATAGATTTGCCTTTATTTTTGCTACAGATGAAAGAGAGGCTATTAATCATTTTAAACATGTCTTCAAACGTCGACCAATCAATTGCCATGAATATTTGCTAGAAACTATGATTACAAGAGGAAATACAGTAACAACATTTCGAGAAATAAGGAAAGAATATAGTCATTTTCCCCAAGTGGCGTGGATCTATGAAAGAACGAAGGGGAGACAAGGGAACAACCCGCCCCCTTCATGATTCATAGATATAAACTTTTATATTTTAATTATTTTTTATAGGCCGAACTCCGAAAGTTAAAGGGAGAACTTCGATAGTAAACAAGGTCAATTTCGACAGTGGAAAGGTAAACTTAACAGTAAGAAGAGCCATATTAAAAACTACCGATTGTAAAGTGACCTTACATCTACACCTATCCCAAAATATAAAAGGCACATTGAACGAAACTGGGACAAACTGTTTTTTCATTCTTAGGATTTTTATATACTCTATTTAAGGAAGGACATTCTTATAATAAAAATTTGAGTAGGCACATGACTAAGAGGCAGGCCAAGTTTTATCAAATTTAGAGAAGAATACATTTTAAGTGAGGGAGGAGATTTTATCAATTTCATCATTTACGCATGGAGACACCAGTCTTTTGTCATGAGTCCGTTGACCATTGCTTCGAGTGAATCCTAGTTCAATCCATTTGGAATGAATTTTGCCATTTTATTTACGTGGATGATTATTTTCATCGGAGTAAACATTGTTCGATAAGTTTCAAGTGCACGTAATTCTGATTGCGGGTAATGTCGAAGTAGAACTGTAATTTTGAGACTAGTTCCTCCACGCCTATTTGTATTAGTAAATGGTTTAGGTTCTATTTTTACGAACAATTTGTGTTAACCACGATTATCTTCTAGCAGGTATTCTCTTCCATAGAAAAGATTATATAGCTAAATATGAATTTGAAATTAAATAGTGGATAGAGTGTGTTTTCATTCGATTATAGTGATAGTTATACAAAAAACGTTATATTGGAGATGATCTAATGAGGATTAGGGAATTGAATGTTAACGAGGAACCTCCAATAGATTTATTATTACTGGCTGATCCTTCACGAAAATTAATAGGGGAATATTTGAACCGAGGAATATGTTATGTTGCTGAAAACAATAAAGAAATAATAGGTGTTTATGTATTGCTCCCTACAAGACCAGTGACAATTGAATTAGTTAATATAGCTGTTTCTGAGATAGAACAAGGAAAAGGTATTGGAAAGCTGCTGGTTATGGACGCAATTCAAAAATCGAAAGCGAAAGGCTACAAAACAATTGAAGTTGGAACGGGAAATTCAAGTATAGGACAATTAGCTTTGTATCAAAAATGTGGATTTAGGATTACCGGTGTTGATAGTGATTTTTTCTTGCGTCACTATGAGGATAAAATTTTTGAAAACGGAATTTGGTGTAGAGATATGATACGCATGTCCCAAGAATTGATTTAATTTGTCCTGCCAAGGAACCTGTCTCCTTTGTTTGAACGGGGTACATTTCATGTATAAATTTTTGAGAAGCATATACTAGGTACAAATAAAAATGAAACAAATGTCCAATCCATTCGTAAATAATAAAAAAAATATCATATTAGAGAGAGGGGATTTATTTAACATGGATATTAGTTTCTTTTGGTTTGCAGTAGGATTAGGGTTAATGGGGTATTTTATCGGAGACGGGTTGAAACATTTTAATCGCCCGAAACAAAGTTCCAAAGATTATTCATTATTAAAGGGGGAAGACTTACCACTCTGGTTAAGTTTAAGTAAGGAGGAAGTCCGAGATTTAATTGAAAAGTATCCGAACCTCCCGAAAATTGAACTGAATGGAACAACATACTATAATTATCAAAAACTATTGGATTGGTTGGCATCTGATGAGCCGTATCGAAAATGATTGTATAATAAGGGAAGTTCAGTCTACTTCACGTTTTATGAAAAAGAAGAGCGAGGCAATAAACAAGAAATGGGGAATTTGCATAATGAATAAAAATAAAGAAGACGATTCTTTTTCAAATTTAAAAGCCTCAGAAAAAATTGTAGTGGTAGTCGCACTATCACTCTTAATAATAGGGGCTCTTGCTTTTGTAGTGGGTCTTTTTTTCTTTGGTTTTGCTGGTCTTTTTCGCATTCTAGGCGTGCACTATGATTCGGTAAGTGCATTGTTTCTTTTCGTTGTCCTCTATTTTGTCGTAGGACTTATTTTAGATTTTCTGTCAATTGTTCTTTTTAAACTATTAGTACCGTACATAACAGGGAAATATCAATTGTTTTTCACACGCATGGTCGTTGAATGCACCTTTTCTTGGTTCGCCTTCCATACAGTGGATGAACTCATGAGCTCGATTACCGTTCCATTGCTAACAGAAATCGTTGTCGTCATTATTTTCTTCTTAATTGAATACGCATTCGATGGAAAAAAGAGGTGAGGCACGGGGGCAAGTGATACAGAGGGACAGGCAACTTTCCCCTGGTGCACTTATGTCTAAAAAGAAGACAGTTGGTATAATAAATGGATGAAAATGTCGCTTTTTTATGCAAAAGTGAAAGCCAAGCCAGTCAAGAAAACGGTAAAAAATGAACAACTCAACAAAGAAATGATGAAATTATATTTTAATGGGGGAAAGAAAAAGAAACGACGTGCTGTTGATTTTGTCGGCACGATTGCGAAGATAGAAGGGGCTCACGCCGATGATATTGGTATTATTACCATTACCGATTCCGCAACATATGTCGATATTTTAAATGGTAAAGGGCCACTTGTACTAAAGGCGATGAAAATACAACCATTAAGGGAAAATTATTAAAAGTTCATGAGGCGAGGCAGTGAAGTAGGAAAGCTTATATAGGTGCCTGTCCCTCAATTTGTTAAAGTATTAATGCATTAAGGGGCGGGCACCTTTTTAAAAAAATGTTTTTAGAGTTTTGTTCCAGCAGATAGACCCCGTTAATTTTCAAAATCTCCTCTACCTCTATAAAAAGAATGGATTAAAAGCCCGTAGATTTTTTAATACATTCAATTTTCTCTTTATTCAATTTCGTATATTTAGAAATGGTTTCTAAATCAACTCCTAGTTCCAACATATTTTTCACCACTTCTTGTAGGGCTTTTTCTTTGCCGATTTCCTTTCCTTTTTCAATCCCACGTTCTTCATAGGAAATTGGTAGTTCCATAATTTTAATCGCCTCATCTTTTTTAAGCTTTTTCACTTCATTCATTAGTGTAACCTCCTCAGCTTTCGTTAATTTTAAATATCTTTCAAAAAATCCATAAATATACCGTTCTTTAGCTGGATTTAATTTCATTCGTACTAGCATCCGCAAAAATTCCTTCTTAACTTCAACTCTTTCAGCTTCACGATAGCCCATTTTACTTAACAAGGCTGCTGCCACTGGATTATCGGATTGAATATAGTGTCGCCAATTCATTTTCTTCAGTGGCAATGAGAGAAAACGGAAGGAAAGAACATCAAAAAATGGAAATTGAATGTGATATTCATTTTTTTCGTTGCCAACATTATCATATGTAAAAATCGCTATAGGTAAAATAGGTTTTCGATATTTGTTGTAAAGCATACTGAAATATATATACATTCGTTCGTGAAAATTGGTTTGTTGATAACTTTGGGGTTCAATATGGATGATGATTATCGTGTCAAGATGTTTCACTTTTGCTTCAATGACAATGTCAGCCGTTCTGCTTTCACCCTCACGCAAATCGGTAAAAGTTTCCCCAGTTAATGGGTGAATGGAGGAAAAATCAATGGAGTTGTGAACTTCAGGAAAAAAAGCTTCTAGAAATTCCTCAAAAAATGTGTGAATTAATTCTTTAAATAGTTGATCGTGATGTGTGTACGTGGAGGTTCCATATTGTTCTCTAATGAGTGATACCAGCATTTCACCACATTCTTTAAACAATATAAGTTTATATACAAAAAATATACCAAAAAGAAACGACAAGAATAAGAGTTCTGTTTCAAGTATTTAAGATGAATAAGAATTTATTGAATATTGAAATGAATAATTATAAGCCTATATTAGGTCAAGGAATCTGTCACCCCTGGTTTTTCAGTCAAAAATAGATTAAAATGAAGTACATATAAAATAAGGTAAGACACCAAGTTATGCTACGGAGGCTAATAGATGGATAATAATGATATATTAATACGTTTGAGATACGCATTAGAAATAAAAAACAAGGAAATGGCAGAAATTTTTAAGCTAGGCGGGGTGGAGGTAAGTGTTCCAGCTGTCGTCAAAATTCTTACAAAAACATATGATGAAGACGATAATGTAAATGAGGATCAAATGAAATGCACGCATAGTATGCTAGACTCATTTTTGAATGGGCTTATTATTTATAAAAGAGGCAAACAAGATCCGAAGCCTGGTCAGGAAAATTTGCGAGAAAAGCCACAGAAATCAAATGAAAATGTGAACAATCTTCTATTAAAGAAAGTAAAAATCGCGCTCTCCTTGACGACTGAAGAGATGTTGGACATTTTTAATTATGCTGGTTTACGGGTAACAAAAGGAGAACTCGGAGCTTTGTTACGAAAAGAAGGACATAAAAATTATAAAGAATGCGGAGATAATTTTGCAAGAAACTTCCTAAAAGGCTTAGCCATCAAATATAGAGGGTAATTTTAGTAAAAGAGGCAGCCCCCGTTTTTTGGATAAGGCGAGGAGTGAAGTATGGATTTCAGGGTCTGATTTAACAATTAGCTTTGTTGTAAGCTGATTCATAGGGAAGACCTCTTTTCTATGAATTTTTGTACCAATTAAATTCTATCAAGAAAAGTTCTTCCTTTTTATCAATCTATTCATTTGTATAGAATATTTTTACCTCCAAGGTCAACCTCTCTTTGAATATTATTAAGTTAAAATTTGTTTTTTATTTCTTTATAAACTTTTAATTGTTGATCATCATTGTAACAGAATCATGTTGAATGGCATTTGGATCCTTCCGAAGAATTTCTTTAAAATAGCATTTATATTCTTTAAAGAAAGCTGTAAGAAAATCTTCAACCTCACCTTGAAGGAGATTTCTGTTAACTGCCGAATTCACTGTAGGTTTTAATAAAAAGCAATTGTCCAGTTTTGTTTAACGTATACTCCAAGGAATTTTCGATTTTTTAGGACTATCCAGAAAAGTCTTGGTACCGTCTTTTTAGGTCAGGAGTCAAGCCTAGTTTTCCTAATTTGGATAATATTAGAAGGGTACTGAATGGGTAGTCTCATTGTTTATAATAATTATTTTGTCTAATTGGCTTTTTCGTAAGAGGAATAATCTTTTCGGATTCCTACAATGCTCCGTTTATGGAGTCAATCGTTCTTAATATCGTTCCAGTCCTTTCCTTATTAAGGCTTGTACAGATTCTAAAAAGGCTTTTCCTGTGTTGCTAGGCCATCAACATATAGGAAAACATTAAAAGGCTGCTTGTATAAAATTACCAGTTTCATTTAATAATTATTGGTTACTCCTATAATACGCGATTTTCAATGCATGTCATTTTTCCTAGTTGTTAAATTAAGGGTACACTAATCTAATCGATATTGTTTATTGAGCCAGTCAGAATAGATGACTGGCTCAAACGCAACCGCTTTCCTCATTGTTCTAAAATACACGAAAGGAATAAAAAATATTGCGGCTACCTTCACCTGAGGTATGAATGGGGCAGCTAATAAAAATTAGAGTTGAGAATAAGGAAGTCTTGGCAAATTTGTCGAGGCTTTTTCATGAGGATAAATATATAAAATAGCATAAACACTACTTTCTGCGATTAAAAAATTTAGCACCCCTATCCCAATTGCAGGATTATCCTCAAGTAATGTTTCAAGTTTTATGTAACGTTTAAAAATTCCACTTTTCGATGTCGGGTGTGTCGCATAATTTATTGTTCTGTTTTTCCTACTCTCAAAGCTGCAGAACAAGATTCATTCCGTAAACTTTCTATCTTATAATTATCTTGAGTCCCTTCCAAGCGTGAAGTAAGATAGGTCTGACAAATTCAATCGAACGTCCAAATTTATAAAGTGAATCATAAAGAAAATACAAAAGAGGTAATGGATGCTATTAATTCATTAAGGAATAAATTAAACAGGTGATTAAGTTCTTCAACAAAGGGACGTGAATTCCAGAATCAGGCTCCGTTAAATAACTGAATATGGACAACTTAATGGTGAACGTTGAGTATTTATGGAGTCGTCCAATGGTTTAGTGGTTAATAAAGAAATTTGTCCTTCTTTAACTAAAGCAAGAGATTGAAATAATGTTAAGAAGATCATAGCCACAAAAATCAAATAGAATTGTAGAGCCGGTTCCTGGTTTTGTATATTGAAATAAATAGTTGATTTTGGGACAATGAACTTGTCTTCATCATCTTGAAAGGATATGTTTTTATTGAAAAGATTGATGATATTTTAGAAGAGTTTTTAATCGAACAGCAAGCGAGATTGAAACAACCGCGAACGTATAATGATTATGATGAAGTTATCTATTTTTTTTCGTGAATATTTAAATCATTATGCTTATCAATATTTGGATCATGCAGAAACAGAAAAATGGCAGGAACTTTCAATGCAAGACGAACAAAGTTTTACTAAAATATTTGGTGCTGACAAAATAGATGAAATGGTGTTTAGTGAATTTTTAGATTACTTTTTAATTTGTAAAGTTATGGGCGGTAAATATTGTATGAAGAAATCCGTCCGTGTTATGAAAAAACTATCGAGCTGGTTAAAGGAGAAACAATATACGGATGAGGATTATCAAGAGTACTTTAAAGAGGCATCTGATCTTCCAAATGTTGGGGAACTTGCTGAACTGATTTATGAACATGCTATGAAATCTCCTGAGAAAGAATATGATGAAATATTAGATGGCTATTTTTCGGTCCTTCATTTAGAAAACAAAAAATTGTGGCTGGAGGAGGAGCTTGGAGATGGGACAAATATCGGACCTGTTTTTGTTTCAAAAGAAATATCCGATCTATGTAAACCTGGGTGGACATTGAACTTGGTGATTGGTAAGGACAAAACTGGATGGTATATATTGGAAAGTGGAAATGTTTATAGGTAAATTCTAACATTATAATATCTCATATATAGAGTGGAGCTATCTAAATGAACGAACTACTTATATTTGGTGATTTACATAAATACTTGTGCAAGCTTGATCAAATGGTGGTTACAATTCCAGGAAGAAGTTTTGCAATAGGGTATAGCTGTCTTACTTGGAGTGGTAAGAAAAGATTCGCAACTTTACATGGAGATAAAAAATATTTCTGTATCATTCTTCATGTTGATCCCGGAAATTCTGAATCTACGAAAGGGAAAACCATTCAAAAGGAGATCCAACAACTATTGAAGTTTGATATCAAGGAATTGAGAAATTTCCCATTAAAACAGCATGAAGTTTATATTCCACTTGAAGTAATGAATACAAAAGAGAACTTAGAGCTTATAAAATCCTTTATAAAGAAACAATATGATGCAATTTATTGTTAAGGTACATGTTGAAAATAGTACTTCCCATAAATCTTTTCTTATATAAGGGGTCTAGACCTGTATTTTCCTACGTGTGTAAATACTTTATTTCTTAATATTTACGAGGTCAGACCCCGTTCTTGTTTGCAATTAGTTTACGAATCGAGATATTTTTCAGAGAGAATTTGTAGAAGCGGGATGAAAAATTTGAAATAAGAACATTGAATAAATAAGGAATGATTTACTATGAAGAGTTTATCATTATTGGAGGCCTAACAATCATCATGTTCTTTCTTGTTACGACTGTTTCCAACAAACTACTTCCCTAGAAGCGCGGGTTAAAAATTTGCAATTCATATTGGAAAAGGTCGCTGACCAAGTGAATGTACCTGAACATCCGATAAATGAAACATTGCGAGAGCTGCTGAAAGAGGGGAAAAAGGTTCAAGCGGTTAAAGAAGCTAGGCAGGTTTTAGGATTGTCATTGTTGGAAGCAAACCAATATGTTGACGGTCTGTCAAGTGATCAAAAGGAACGGGACCTATTCAGTAAGAAAGACGCTTTGTAATAAATAGGAAAGTGTAAATTTTATAGTAAAGGAGAATTTTGTATGGCAGATGTAAAATATGAAATCGTTGAACATATAGGTGTGCTTTCAGAATCACCAAAAGGATGGACGAAAGAATTAAATGTAATTCGTTGGAATAGAAAAGAACCGAAGTATGATTTGCGCGATTGGGCTCCGAATAAAGAGAAAATGGGGAAAGGAATCACTTTAACAAAAGAAGAGTTAGCAGGATTAAAAAAGTTGCTTCAAGTGTAATTTAAGGGACAAGCGAGAAGGGAGTTTTTTGCACTCCTTTCTTTAAATACACCTTATACTAAATAAATCTCGCTCAACTCTACGATTGCCAAGCTTTCTTTATATAACAAATAACGAATTGATGTAAACTTAGATCGATCATTAACATAGTGAATGGTAAGGGAGAAAGTAGTTCGTACATATTGGAAAACGGAAATATATATGGGATAGGTAAGATTAATCGGGGTGATTTTGAATTCATCATTTATGCATGGACACCTGATTTTAGTTGTGAATCCGTTGACTCGGAGTACGACATTTCATTTATAGAGTAGCGCGAACGATTTGAATGCATTCTTTGTTGACTTGAGACAATGGACTGATTCCACTTTCCATTATTGTCCCACACTTAGATTAAAAGAACTTGGCTGCCCCCGGTAATTGGGAACAGCCAAGTTTTCCTATTATGCCGCTTCTTCGTCCAAAGAAATATCTTCTTGACGGTTTTTTTGACCTTTCCAGTAAAAATAACCGATTGTCGCAACTGTTAGGAAAATACCGATGATGAATGAAAGGTTGAGATCTAATCTAAATCCAATTTGTGCATTTAAGATGTAGACAAAGACCATATACGTAATGAAAACAGCCGGAACAAACGCAATCCAGTAATTTCTTTTCTTCACATACAAGTACATAGCGCCGATCCAAAGTGCAAGTGCTGCGGTTCCTTGGTTTGCCCAAGAGAAATAACGCCAAAGAATGTTAAAGTCTATTTGTGTTAATGCAACAGAAATCGCAAATAATGGAATGGCAATATATAAACGTTTCGACAGTTGCGCTTGTGGTAGTTTAATATAGTCTGCAATAATATTTCGAGCTGCACGGAAAGCTGTATCACCAGATGTAATTGGTAAAACGACAGCACCTAAAACGGCAATTGTACCACCAACAGCACCAAGTAAGTAGACAGAAACTTCATTAACAACGAGAGAAGGCGTACCTGCTGCAATCATTTCTTTCAAAGTCATTCCATCAAAAATGGCCATTGTTGCAGCTGCCCAAATCATCGCAATAATCCCTTCTGCAATCATCATTCCGTAGAAAATAAAGCGTCCTTCTTTTTCACTCTTTGTCGTTCTAGAAATAATAGGTGATTGTGTCGCATGGAAACCAGATAGAGCACCACAAGTGATTGTAAAGAATAACATTGGGAAAATTGGGATGTTATCTGGATGCATATTCGTTAAGGACAATTCTGGAATTTTTACGGCATCACCACTTACGAACATACCAATTGCAACACCAAATGTTCCTATTAATAACACAGCTCCAAAGAAAGGATAGAGGCGACCGATAATTTTATCAATTGGTAGAACGGTAGATAGTAAGTAATAAAAAAAGATCACACCGATGATGACACTTAAAGCAACTTTTTGATTAATTAAAATATGAAGCATGGATGCAGGTGTTGTTACGAAAACGGTACCAACAAGTAATAATAAAAGTAATGCAAATGCGTTAACGACGTGTTTTGATGCTTTTCCTAAAAATTTACCCGCAAGTTCCGGAATATGTGCACCGCGGTTACGGATGGAAATCATTCCTGTTAAATAGTCATGAACGGCACCGGCAAAAATTGAACCTAACACAATCCATAAAAACGCTACTGGTCCAAACAACGCACCCATAATCGGACCGAAAATAGGGCCAGTTCCAGCAATATTTAATAATTGAATGAGTGAGTTTTTTGTTTTACTCATGGGGACATAGTCTACACCATCAGCATTCGCATACGCAGGTGTTTTTCGTTCGAAATTAGGTGCAAATACTTTTTCTACATACTTTCCATACGTGAAATAACCGAGTAATAAAAGTGCAATTCCTCCAAAAAATGTTATCATTTCTCCATCTCCTTTGCTGTAAAAAAATGTTTGAATCATTTACCCCATATCATGTAAAACTCGTCGTTCATTAAAAACTTAAAAACGGTCACTTCTTCCACAATACCGCCTTAATCAAATCCGTTCAAAACAGTGATAATAAAGATAATTGCATACAAGAAAGAATTCCTTCTATTAATATTTCAATTTTTCAAATAGAAAAGAACTCACTATTATTGTAAGCGATTACTTACATTTTTGACAAGAAAAATACACAAAAAAGTCACAATTTCAGGAGATAAGGCCGAGTATCGAGTAAGGTAACGGATTAAGAGCACGTCATCTTTAGAAAAAGTAGTGGGAAATTATAAGAAACTTCTTCCAAAAAGGGTAGAATTAGCGTAAAATAGTGGAAAAATTCATATAAAAATTCTTGTAGAGGTGTTCGTATGATACGAAGATTAACGGCGGGCGACCATGATGAGTGTTTTCAGCTCTTAGAAAGGAAGCGTGCTGAGAACTTATTTATTATTGGAGATATTGAAGGATACGGATACGATCAAGCGTTTCAAAAGGTATGGGGTGAATTCGATGAAAACGGAAAAATGATTGCTGTATTATTAAAGTATGAAGGCAACTATATTCCTTATGCGGAAGGGGAATTTGATGCCAAAGGGTTTGCCAACATAATGGATGAGGATTCGGATTTCAAAATGATGTCCGGGTTAAAAGAGGTGACTGAAAAGATTAGGCCGCACATAAAAAGGCCATTAAAGAAAAAGAGACAGACGTTTTATGCGAAATGCACAAAATTATTGTACAATGGCGATTTCTCGATTGTTCAGCAAGCAACACCTGATGACGCAGAAGACTTGGTTACTATACTCCAAGCGATTCCAGAGTTCGACAAAGGAAATATTTCAGTAGAGACGAAACGCCGTGGTTTGATCGATGGAACTTCACGAGCATTTTTTATTAAAGAAGATGGAAAAATTGTGTCAACGGCTTCAACGGCGGCTGAAAATTCGAAGTCTGCCATGATTGTCGGTGTCGCCACTCTGGCAAACTATAAGAAACGTGGCTTTGCGACGAAATGCGTCTTGCGAATTAGTCACGAACTTTTACAAGAAGGAAAAGAACTATGTTTATTTTATGATAATCCGAAAGCAGGGGCCATTTATAAACGAATTGGTTTTGAAGATATTGGCTATTGGATGATGTATGCTTATTGAGTATTCCCATTCTTAAAATGTGTAACGAACGGATTCAGCTGTTTATGTACGTTGGTTGATCAACATTCTACAAGATAGAATCGAAGGAAAAAACATAAGAGGGTGGGAATACAATGAAAAAAGCTCTTTCTATTACGACCGTAATTTTATTAAGTTTAATAGGGTTTATGGCATTTTTTACTGCATTATTTTCAGAGGATGCTAAATTTTATACACCATTTGTTCCGATTGTAACGATTGGTCTAATTGTTATTATCATTCTTGCAATCTATGGAAAATTACGGATGAAACGCATCAAATATACGGCAATTATTTTTCTTTCGTGCTGTTTTATTGCTGTTATTTCCTATGAAGGGTATCAAGCTTATGAAAAATCGTTAGAAATTGTTAGTAGCCAAGATATCGATTTATCGGAATATCAACCATTTGTAGCGGGGACAAAAGCGGCTCAATTAGATGAACTATCCACATTTACTATTCAAGATAACCTCCCACGATTAGATGGAGCAACGGCTTTATATCCAGTTTATGCTTCGTTTGTTCAAGCGGTTTATCCGAAGAAGGACTATCCTTTGGAAGAAAGTGAAGTTGTTTCAAGTCAAACGAGTTATGCTTTTGAAAAATTATTATTTAACGATGCGGATATTATTTTTATTGCACCGCCTTCTGATGAACAGTTGAAGTTAGCTGAGGAGGAAGGGGTAAAGTTAAGGATGACACCGATTGGTAGAGAAGCATTTGTTTTCTTTGTCCACGCAGATAATCCGGTCGATGAACTTACGGTAGAACAAATTCAAGAGATCTATACGGGAAAGATAACGAACTGGCGTGATGTTGGTGGTGCGAATGAGGAAATCCGTGCCTTTCAACGTCCTGAAGGGTCAGGAAGTCAATCAGCATTAATTCGAATGATGGGTGACAAACCATTAATGATCCCACCTTCTAAAGATATTGTTTCAGCAATGGGCGGGATTATTAAAGAAACAACGAATTACCAAAATCGGACGAATGCCATTGGTTTTTCTTTCAGACATTTTTCTCAGGAAATGGTAGATGCGAAAGAGATAAAGTACATAAAAGTAAATGGCATAGCACCAACGAAGGAGAATATTCAAAATGGCACGTATCCTTTTGTAAATGAGTTTTATGCAATTACGATAGAAAATAAGAATACCAATTCGAACATCGAACCATTTCTTCAGTGGATGGTATCGGAACAGGGACAGAAGCTTGTTGAAAAAACCGGATATGTCCGTATCAATTAGTTACTCAAAGGAAAAAAAGCAACCCGAACATCCACCCATTTCTTCAGTGGATGGTATCGGAACAAGGGCAGAAGCTTGTTGAAAAAACCGTTTGTGTCAAATAGTCGCCATGTAAGAACGAATCACAGCATAATCATTAGGAAAATGTCTTTTTCGTAAAAAATACTGTTCATGATAAGGGAAGTGATATTGTGTCAAAGGTGTTATTTGTTAAAACAGCTGAACAAAAAGAATGGTTAATAAAATTAAATCAGCTGAAACAATCTTTTCAAACATTTTCTAAAGAAGTAGATGAGAAATCACGTTTTCCAAAAGAGAATATTGAAGCGCTTGTTAATCTCGGCTATACGAAGCTAACATTGCCAAAAGAATATGGTGGTAATGGACACGGTGTGTATGATATGGTCCTTCTTCAAGAAACGATAGCGAGCTTTGATAGTGCAACAGGATTATCCATTGGGTGGCATCAAGGAGTTGTCGGTGAGCTCTATGGGCAAAAACTTTGGCAAGAAGATCACCTCCAAACTTTTGCAAAGAAGATTAATAATGGTGCTTTAGTGAATCGCGCTGCAAGTGAAGTTCAAACAGGTAGTCCAACTCGTGGAGGGAAACCGACAACAACAGCTGTAAAAAAAGATGGGAAATGGGTCATTACGGGGCGAAAATCATTCACAACGATGTCACCCGTACTAACACATTTTCTTACGTCCGCATGGGTAGAAGAAAAGGAAGGGATTGGGTTCTTTTTAATTGATCGAAATAGTAATGGGCTTTCGATTGATGAGACTTGGGATGTAATTGCCATGCGAGGAACGGAAAGCCATGACCTTGTCCTTGATGGAGTAGAAGTACCTGATGTGTGTTTTGTCGAATTTAATAACGGTCAAAGAGGGAATCAGATAAACGGGTGGTTATTACATATTCCAGCATGTTACTTAGGAATTGCACAAGCGGCAAGAGATTATGCAGTTAAATATTCAACGGAATACTCTCCCAACAGTATAAAAGGAACGATTAGTGATTTACCGAATGTCCAAAACTTAATCGGCCAAATGGACTTGGAATTAATGAAGGCGCGCCATTTTCTCTACAGTGTTGCTGAAGCTTATGATGATACGTCACGCAGACCGTTATTAACGAATGAACTTGGCGTAGCAAAACATATTGCTACAAATTCAGCCATTACCATTGTTGATCTAGCGATGAGACTAGTAGGCGCAAAAAGTCTACAACGTTCGAACCCACTTCAAAGGTATTATCGGGATGTACGGGCAGGTTTACATAACCCACCGATGGATAATATGACCATTTCAAAGCTAGCACAAACGGCCATTTCTGAGTTTAAGAATTAAATGAAATGCTCAAATGACGTAAAAAATTGATAAACTTCGAATGAGTGTAGAGTTTCAATGGTGTTATAAGCCGGTTTTTAGTAGACCTCGGGAAATAATGGTTCATAGAGAGGTTCAATGGGCCCATTTTCGCGTAAAACTCATCATTTCGGGTTCATAGAAAGGTTCTATAATCACGTTTCACGAAAAATGTGCGACCATATCATACGAGACGTCCATTTAAGCAAATTTCTCGTATTGAAAGTAAAAAATCGTTCATTTTCTCCTATCCAAAGAAAAGTGTCGGTAGCACGACTTACATACCAAAAGAGTTTTCTCCGGTATACTTCGGCTTTCATCTTGCAAAAGCTTAGTTACCAGGGTTTTCTATATTTAAAAAAGCATCCGCTTTAAAACGACGCGACTAAGTGGTAAATTGAGTCCAACAAATGGAGTCGTTCATTCATAAGAACTGGATGCTTTTTTCCATATCTCGCTCTATTATTTTTAAGATTAATGATTCCGATAAAACTCAATCGCTTTCTGAATATATTTTTCTTCCCCTTTTGGAACTTCATCTTCGTAAAAAATAGCTTGAACAGGGCAAGCCGCTTCACATGCACCACAATCAATACAAATATCAGGGTCAATAAAAAATTGGCCCGCTCCCTCGGCAATACAATCAACAGGGCAAACATCAACACAATCGCCCGCTTTTTCACCGATGCATGGTGAGGTTATTACATAAGACATGAAAAATCCACTCCTTTCACGTGAAAAAACTCATTTTAGATTTCATATTACGATTCCATTTGTAATAAAATTTCCGTCATTCGATTTATATTTTCCCGAATTTTCACCGCACTTAAGTAGTCGATTTTATTATGGTAGGCTTCTGTTTTCTCCATTTGATTTTCAAGTGATCGTTGTTGAAACTGTTCGATACGATTTTCTGTTGTTGTTCGATAGTCATCTAATAAATTCATTTCTAATTTTTGCACGTTGTCATTCAATTCGTTTAAACGATTAGTGATAAAAACAGCCGCGATATGTTGTTCCTCTTGTGCTGCATTTTTCATTTCAGAGACAAGTTGCCGCTGTTCTTCTAACTCATTTTTTACTAAATTCCGCAAATCCTCATGTCTTTCATCAACAATCATATGGTCAAAAATTTGAAATGTATCACTCATCAATGCGTACAACCGTTCTAACGAATTTTCCATTTCACAACTCCCACCTTTAATTATATTGAAGTAAAAACGAAATTTTAAGTATGAACGAATACCCAAAGAAAGGATTCAAATACCTATCATGTTCCTTTCATTTTGTTAACGAAAAATATGTCCACCTTTTTTAGTACTAACCATAATTTTTTTATAAAGATATTTATTCTGTTAGGATGTCACATTCTAATTAGAATATGTAATTGAAGATTTTAATAAGAAAATAAGCGTAAAAATCGGATTGATTGTTCAATAGAGGCAATCTAATGGATAAAACGGGTGCGAACTCAGATTGAAACGTAAAAAGTCGTCTCAAGGATATAAGAAGCATGAATTCGTTGGAACTGTTCAATAGAAAATGGTAAAAATAAGGCGATGGAGTTGCATCTCGTCCATACGAATTAAGCTAGTGAGCGTACTGTGATTGGATTGATTATTGAAGAAGGGAAGGAAGATGTTAATTTCAAAACGATTTGAAAAAACAAGTGAACTTCGGAAATATAGATATAATCTTCGGAAATAACTCGCGAACTTCGGAAAAAACCGTTCTAGCTGATGTTGAAAACTTCGGAAATAACGCAGTCATCTTCGGAAATAAAAACCAAAACTTCGGAAACTCGCGTGAAAAAGTGACAGGTCAAATTCATATGAATGGCGAAGGGAGGATTCAAACTTTTAAAATTTTTAAAGACAGCGGTCTATCAGAAGCAATGCTAGAGGGGTGAATGTAATGGTTTCTGTTAAAAAAATTGGCTTTTGACTCTTGCCTATATAAAGTATCTAATTAGCAACTTTCTTGACCATTGCATTTTTCCAATTAATTTCTTATACTTTCCATATATTACAAAATAAAAAAGGATGATTGACAGTGACATTTGAAGAGATTTTACCACGTTTGAAGTCTGGAGCGAAAGTGATTCGTGTAGGCTGGTCTGGTGCAGAATTATATGTGAAATTAGTTGGAGAAAGTGAAATTGATGGGGAAAGATTAAACCCTTATCTTGTTATAAATGTTGAAGGAGAGGGATATACGATGTTTACCCCAACTGTTTGTGATATATTAGCTAATGATTGGGAAATAGTAGAATAAGAAAATCGTTCGGCAAACCATTCTCAGGATTGGAAAATGGTAGAAGGAGGAATCCGTAGGAAAACATTGATAATAAAACTAGTTTGATAACTTATCAGATTTTAAATCCCAATAATGAATCATTGAAAAAGTTTGAAACAATTGAAGAGCCGGAATAAAATAAGCTTCGTTCTTGAAAATGAACATAAATAATACGAATGGCCCATGTCAATATGGGCTTTTATAATGGAGTGAAACAAGTGGAACAATTAAATTTTAAAGAAAAAGTTGTCTTCGTAACCGGGGCGGCTTCTGGAATTGGCTATGCACAGGCAAATGCATTTTTAAAGCAAGGTGCGAACGTTTATGCAATCGATGTTCAAGAAAAGCCATTACAAGAATTAAAATATGAAAACCCAACTAATTTTCACTATACCGTCTGCAGTGTCACAAACAAAGCAGACGTTGATATAGTCGTCCAAAGATCACTTAATCTCTACGGTCAAATTGATGTTCTTTTAAATACAGCTGGAATTCTCGATGACTACAAAAAAACGTTAGAAACAGATGAACCGTTGTGGGATCTTATTATGGATACGAATCTGAAAGGAATGTACTATGTAACGAATGCCGTTTTACCCCATATGTTAAAGCGAAAAAAAGGTGTCATTGTCAATATGGCATCGATAGCAGGACTTGTCGCAGGTGGTGGTGGTGCTGCATATACCGCTTCAAAACATGCCATCATCGGTTATACGAAGCAGTTAGATTATGATTATTGTCGAGACGGGGTTCGTGCCAATGCAATCGCACCCGGTGCCATTCAAACACCAATGAATAAGAAAGATTTTGAAGGCGAGGGAGTCATGGCAAAATGGGTAGCTGAAGAAACCCCAGTAGGAAGATGGGCACAACCGGATGAAGTAGCCAATCTTACGTTATTTCTTGCTAGTGATGCAGCTGATTATATTCATGGTTCCGTTATTCCGATTGACGGTGGGTGGACGATGAAATAAAGTACCCGCAATCAGCAGTAGTTACAAGAAGACTATTCGTCGTTTTGACAAATTTAACATAATATTCACGTAATAGAGTAATATGACTCCTATTGTGCAAGACAATGATTGAAGTGAGATAATTTATGTATTCATTCGTTGTTTTTTCTGTTATAGTAGTTTCGTAGGCTTATAAAGCTTGCACTATGGCACTTCGTAGGGCGCAAATGCTCTCATCCTTTGGCCATAGTTATTACTAAAATAGTCGATGGGCTATTTTACAAAGGAGAAATGGAAAATGAATACACATGTTTATGAAGAAAAATCACGTACTTCCCTCGATAACCTAACAAAATCAGGTATTGTCGCTGGACTTTATGTTGCGGTGACCCTCATTTTATCCGCTGTTAGTTTTGGAGCCATCCAGTTTCGACTATCTGAAATGTTTAACTATCTAGCACTCTTCCATAAGCGCTATATATCCGCAATTACTTTAGGTGTCGTCATTGTTAATTTCATCATGTCACCCATGTGGTTTCTCGATGTTCCAATTGGTGGAACGGCTACCTTACTTGTATTAATTTTCTCAAGAATGGTAACGAAAAATATGAAAGACCTTAAAGTAAAACTCGCCGTTACAGCTCTTATTTTCGCTTTATCGATGTTTACGGTTGCGGGTCAGTTACATTTCGTTTTTCATGCGCCATTTTGGATGACCTACTTAACGGTTGCTCTTGGTGAATTACTCTCGATGTCCATCGGTGGTATTCTAATTTATTCAGTAAATAAGAAAATCGATCTACGGAAATAGAACAAAAGATGCCTGTCCCTACTGAATGAACACATAACAGTCAGGGGAGGCATTTTTCCATGACATAATCCCCTTAGTAACTTTTTCATTACTAAGGGGATTCGGATAGATGGATCTTTTATATCAAAAACATTGCCACAATTGTCGTCATGACTAATCCAATACAGACCGGAAACAAATTTCTCCGTGCCAATTCGAATGGATCAACATTACAAATCGCGGCAGCAGGAATCAAAGCCCATGGAACAAGTGTCCCACCGCCAACCCAAATTCCAGAAATTTGCCCAAGTGCAGTCAATGTTGCGGTACTAGCACCGTCACCAATCGCGTGGGAAAATAAGTTTGCAACTGAACCAGTAAGTGAAATTCCAGAAAACCCAGATCCGTCAAGCCCAGTTATCGCACCAACAATCGTTAACGTTACGGCACCGATTTCGGCTGTTAATGGAACGACATGGGCAAGACTAACGCCAAGATCATTAACAATCCCGTTCGATGTCTTTGGTAAGTAGTCACCGATGATGGTCTGAAAGCCCGCATCACCTAAGTAAAAAAATGCGGCTATTGGAATAACTGGTCCAAATACTTTAAAACCAAATTGAAATCCGTCAATAATCCGTTTCGTTGTTTTTTTCAATCCCCCAACTTTAAATCCCGTCATATTAATCACAAGGAAAATTAAAATTGCCGTTCCACCGACTAGTGCGGTTGCATCACTTCCCTGCAAGTTAAAGACAAACATCGCAACAACATCAAGCATAAATAATATTGGAATGAAAAAAGCAAACAGTATTTTTTGCTTATCACTTAATGCATCTACTTTTTCAATTTTTTCAGCCGCTCCGTCAAATGCTTTCACGTCCTTTAATTTTCCTTTTTTAAGATCTTTCATAAGAAAAAGAAAAGCCGTCACGGTCGTCACTCCTCCCATTACAAGGACGAGAGGGATACTCGCAGAAATCACGTCACCAACTGGGAGTCCAGCTGCATCGGCGGTTAATTTTGGAGCCGCTTGAATAATAAAATCACCGGAAAGGGCAATTCCATGACCAAATAAGTTCATTGCCACTGCAACGCCCATTCCTGGTAAACCCGCACGAATAGCAACGGGAAGCAAGACTGCACCTAATAAGGCAACAGCTGGGGAAGGCCAGAAAAATAAGGATATCACTAACATGAGAAGACCAATCGTCCAATAGGCAAGACTTGGAGTCCGAATGAATTTCGCGAATGGGGCGATCATGACGTCATTAATTCCGGTTTGGGTTAATGTTTTACTCATAGCAACAATGAGGGAAATAATAAGAATTGTAGGCAGTAATTCTGAAATCGCATATTGAAAACTAGAAAATATACTGATAATGGATTCAGTCAAAGAACCGCTTGACACAATCGCAATAATAAATATCCCTACAATGCAGAGAATCGTTGTATCTAAACGACTAACCATGAAACCGATAATCAGCAAGATAAACAGTAAATATATTAAGTGTATGAGAGTAAGTTCAACGACCATTAAAAATCTCCTCTCCTAAAAATGGAATTGCTGAAATAGGCTCCTGTCACATCATATGAACGAAAGAGGCGATTGGTGAGTGGACAAAAGACGTTGAAGAAAAAGAAGTTCATTGAGAGAAACGGCAACTTGAAAATCACCTAATCTGCACAAAAAAAGTGAACCCAATCGTGAGTTCACTTACTTTTATTTATCGACTTTTTCAATGATAAAATCTTATCAACACTTAAATTTGTTACTTTTTTAATAAATTCAACAGAAGCACCTTCAATAATCATATTTCTAGCAATATTTTTTGTAGCAATTTCCTTCCCAATTTCCTTCCCTTTTTCCTCATGGGAAATAGGGATTTCCATAATTTTTTCCACAAGATTTGGGTCGAGATCTCTTACTTCTTGCATCAGTGTTTTCTCCTCCTCAACAGTAAGTTTCAAATATCTTTCAAAAAAGCCATAAATCAGGCGCTGTCGGGCAGGATCAAGCTGCATCTGTACAAGCATCCGTAAAAATTCCTTTTTCACTTCAATTCGTTCTTCCTTCGTAAATCACATTTTACAAAGAAGAGCAGCAGCAATCGGATTATCAGAACGTATAAATTCACGCCATTTTAATTTTTTTAAAGTTAACGTTAAAAATTGAAAACTCAGCACATGAAAGAACGGAAAACGAATTGAAAAGTTGTTCTTCTCATGATTAGAATGTTGATTATACGTAAATACAGCAATTGGTAAAATTGGCTTTCTATATTTATTATACAACAAACTGAAATATAGATACATTCGCTCGTAAAAATGACTTTAGTAATAACACTGGGGCTCGATATAAATAATTAGAATCGTATCTTCCCCTTTCAAACTAGCTTCTACAACAATATCCGCACGTCGACTCTCACCTTCATGAAGGTCAGTAAAAACTTCTTCGGATAATGGTTTGATTGACGAGAAATCGATCTGTTGATGGATGGTAGGAAAAAATAGCTCTAAAAACTCAGCAAAAAATGTATGAATTATTCTTTGAAAAGTTGATCGTGGTGGGTATACTTCGAAGTACCTACGTCCTCATAAATATAGGTCACATCAAGCATATTGTCACTCCTTAAAAAAACCAATAAAACAGGGGTGTATTTGGGGGACTATAGAGTAGTTTCGACATCAAATTAAAAATTCCTTCCTATGTTATTGAAAACCAATCATACAGCTGTAATATATGACCGATGATTATGAATTTTTCCATATCTAAAAAAGTCGTTTTTCCACCTAACATTTGTAAGTTTAGAATATTGTGTGAATGGACGTTTATATTTTTCTATCAACGAAATGTATAATACTTTTAACCTAATTATACATTGGGAATTATTATGATAAAAGAATCATTACGCGTACAATAAATGAATCCTAATTTATCATTCCAAAAAATTTGCTTAAAGTCCGACTAAGAAAGCTGCTTTTCATAAACGCTAATATATAAGAGGGAATTTAATATTCATCCATCGTGTGAACATTTCCTAGAACAAACGAAAATCATTCCAAAAAAATTTACGTTAAATTTACAAATGCTTAAATCTAGCTTTACGTTTCTTCTTTAATCTGAAAGTAAGAAAACTGAGATGTAAGCAGCATCATGGGGGTTTCCAAATGTTCATTAACAGAAAACGTCTTATATTAGTCATGCTATTATTACCAATATTTGTTGTCGCATGTGCAGGGGCGAATGAAAATCGTACAAAATCAGATGCCAATAAATCCTCCACACTTGCGATTTCTGGATCGACTTCGGTTGGTCCACTAGCCGAAAAATTAGCAAGTAAATATGAAGAAAAAGAAAACGTGAAGATTGAAATAAATCAAATTGGTTCATCCGCTGGAATCACCAATGCATTAAATGGTGTTTCTGAACTTGGGATGTCTTCCAGAGATTTAAAAGAAGAGGAGAAAGCAAATGATCTAAAAGAAACAGTCATTGCCTATGATGGGATTGTTATTGTCACTCATCCGAGCAATAACGTAAAAAATCTAACACTAGAACAAGTAAAAGATATTTTCACTGGTAAGATAACGAATTGGAAAGAAGTCGGTGGCGATAACCTAGAGATTGTTGTTGTATCTCGGGAAGACGGTTCGGGTTCACGGGACGCCTTTCAAGAAATTGTTGGATATTCATCCGGTGAGTTAATTAGAAATGCCATCATTGCAAGTGGAAATGGAAATATTAAGACAACCGTTGCGTCAAATAAGCATGCAATTGGATTTGTGTCCTTTGAATATATCGGCGATTCCGTAAATACAGTAAAGATTAATGGTGTACAAGCGACTGCAGAAAATGTTTTACAGAAAAAGTATAAATTGTCACGTCCATTTTTATTTGTTCATACGGAAGAAAATCTAACTCCTGAAGGCCAACAATTTATTGACTATATTTTGAGTGAAGAAGGACAGGGAATTGTTCGAGAAACAGGAGCCATTCCTATTAAATAATTTCAATCTGTTTTTCCTAGCGTTTAAGGAAAAAAGTGGATTATAGAGCGGTTCAATAAGACGGAATGATTGATTTTTAGTAAAAACTGGATCTTAGAGCTGTTCTATAAACCGAATTCTCTTGATTTTTAAGAAAAAATGGATATAGTCCCATTCTATAGGCTGAATTGTCCCAGTTTTCAATAAAAAGGAAATCAAGGACTAGCGCTGTCGAAACAGTCATGGAGGAACGAATAATGACAACTCAATCAAATAAAGAAATGATTGCAAAATCAAATAAAAGCAAGTATATGCTTGAAAAAATTTCAGAAAGAGTCTTTTTGTTTTGTGCACTTCTATCTGTCATTAGTTTAGTTTTAATTATCGGATTTGTCTTTTACAAAGGGGCCCACCCTTTTATCGCAGAAGGATTTCGCTTTTTTGATTTTATTTTCGGAAAAGATTGGGTTCCGAGTGAAAACAAGTATGGAATCTTTCCGATGATTGTCGCATCCATTTACGCGACAATCGGTGCACTCATCATTGGCGTTCCCATTGGTTTGTTTACAGCGATTTTTTTAGCGGAAATTGCCCCTAAGCATGTTGCAAGAGTGATTTCGCCAGCAGTTCAACTGTTAGCAGGGATTCCATCCGTTCTTTATGGCGTATTTGGACTTGCTATCATCGTTCCCTTCCTACAACAAAATTTAGGCTTAGTCAAAGGGCAAAGCTTAATCGCTGTAATTCTTGTATTGGCGATTATGATGTTACCAACGATTGTAACAGTTGCTGAAACCGCGATTCGAGCCGTACCAAAAACGTATCGTGAAGGGTCGCTCGCACTAGGCGCATCTTCTATCGGTACCATTTTTAAGGTCATCGTTCCTGCTGCAAAGTCAGGCATTATGACCGCGATTGTATTAGGTATGGGAAGAGCGATTGGCGAGACAATGGCAGTTATTTTAGTAGCTGGAAATAGTCTAATTGTTCCGGCAAGTTTGATAGATAGTATCCGACCATTAACAACAAATATTGCTTTAGAAATGGGATATGCATTTGGAACTCATCAAGAAATGCTGTTTGCTACGGGTATTGTCTTATTTTCATTTATATTAATTTTAAATTTTGCCCTAGCAAAAATTAGTTCGAAAGGCGGTCAGTAATTTTGCGAAAACTAAAAGATACTCTACTTCATGCTCTACTTTGGATAGCCGCCCTTTTGACCGTTGCCATTCTCATTGGCATCGTCGGTTTTATTTTTTATAAAGGAATGGGACTAATAAATGTTGACTTTATCTTTGGGGATTACTCTCCTACAGGTGGTGGCGGTATTTGGCCGATGATTGTAACGACCATTTACACAATTATCATTTCTTTATTAATTGCAACGCCGATTGGGATTTTGGCGGCAGTTTTTTTGCAAGAATATGCCATACAAGGTCGACTCGTTCGAATCATTCGTTTTGCCACCGAAAGTTTAACTGGAATTCCTTCAATTATTTACGGATTATTTGGTGCAGTATTTTTTGTTACGATGTTAAAATTTGGCATGTCAATCATTGCCGCGTCTCTTACATTAACAATCATCGTTTTGCCAGTTATTATTCGAACAACGGAAGAATCATTAAAGACGGTTCCAAAAAGTTATCGGGAAGGATCTCTTGCTCTAGGAACAACGAAACTACAAACGTTGTACAAGGTTATTTTACCGAGTGCGATGCCAGGAATTTTATCTGGAATTATTCTCTCGATGGGACGAATTATTGGTGAGTCTGCAGCAATCTTTTTAACAGCAGGTACCGTTGCCGCGATGCCTGAAAGTATTTTTTCTTCAGCAAGAACGCTTACTGTCCACGCCTACTTAGTTACACAAGAATCGGGGGATATTGAGTTAGCAGCAGCAATTGGAATTGTTTTAATTGCTATTATTTTTATTCTTAATTTGACAGCGACCTTCATCTCGAAAAAATTAAATAAAGCCGATTATTAAGGAAAAGGAGACGATTTTATGAGTGCAACTGTTTTAGAACGGAATCATATCAGAAACGATTTGTCATTAGTGAAAACGAATCATGAAACAAAAATTCATGTAAATAATTTGAATTTATTTTATGGTGAAAAACAGGCACTTTTCGATGTTTCCATTGATATTAAAGAAAAAGAAGTCACTGCGTTAATTGGTCCGTCTGGGTGTGGAAAATCAACATTTTTACGAACATTAAACCGAATGAATGATTTAATTGACGGTGTAAAAATTAATGGAAATATCGTTATAGATGGTGAAGATATTTATCGAACAAATGATGTCATACAATTACGGACAAAAGTAGGAATGGTCTTTCAAAAGCCAAACCTTTTTCCAATGAGTATTTATGATAATGTAGCCTATGGTCCTCGAATGCAAGGAATAAAAAATCGTTCAACTTTAAATGACCTAGTAGAAGAGAGTCTTCGCGGGGCAGCAATTTGGGATGAAGTAAAAGATCGACTAAAGTCATCGGCACTAGGGCTTTCCGGTGGTCAGCAACAAAGAGTTTGTATTGCCCGGGCTATAGCAATGAAGCCGGAAGTCATTTTAATGGATGAACCGACATCTGCACTCGACCCAATTTCAACGTTAAAAGTTGAAGAATTAATTACATCAATGAAAAAAGACTACACAATCATCATTGTTACGCACAATATGCAACAAGCAGCACGAGTTTCAGATAAAACAGCCTTTTTCTTAAATGGTGAAATTATTGAATTTGATGAGACAAGTCAAATATTTTCAACGCCAAGAGATCAAAGAACCGAAGACTATGTGACTGGTCGATTCGGATAAGTGGAGGATGAACGATGGTTGCTCGCGAAAGTTTTGATAATAGCCTACATGAACTAGAAGAGAAAATGTTAGAGATGGGGAAACTGACAGAAACTATGTTAGAAAAATCTTTCACAGCCCTACAAAATCAAGATGTTGAATTAGCAATTAGAATTATTGAGGACGACAATGAGGTAGATGATCTTGAGGAGGAAATTGATCAATTAGCAATTTGGCTCATTGTAAGGGAACAACCAGTTGCACGGGATTTACGGAAAATTATCGGAGCAATTAAAATTTCCTCAGAGATTGAGCGTGTTGCCGATTATGCGGTAAATATTGCTAAGTCTACAATTAAAATAGGAGAAGTCGTATCACCAATTAATATAGCGAGTCTCGAAGCAATGAAAGATATATGCATTCAAATGTTTCAAAAATCTTTACAGGCGTTTTTTCATGAGAATATTGCCCTTACGAAAGAAGCAGGGGATATGGATGATAAGGTAGATGACTTAAGTGATGGTACCTATAAGCAATTAACCACTTATATAAAGGACCATTGTGAAGATACGACTCAAGTTGTTGAATTATTATTTGTCAACCGGCATCTTGAAAGAACCGCTGATCATATTACGAACATTGCTGAAAGTGCTGCATATTTAATTAAAGGTCGAAAATATGATTTAAATCCATAATGTGTGTGAGGTGTACAAGATTTTGTTTGTACACCTTTAGTTTTTGGGGAGCATGCTGATTCCGAAGATTGAAAGTTATTTCCGAAGCCGCCCACGAATTTCCGAAGAGATGAAGAATATTTTCAGAGTTTACTCGCGATTTTACAAACTCTCCGTTACATGACAAAGTTGATTCCCCCATTTTAAAATGAAAATAAGAAAATCTTAAGAAATTGATACCGTTTTTTTTAAGATTTAATAGTTAGAATGTATTTAGCGCTAAAATAGAGAGAGAAATACTAGGAGTGAACGTTCATGAACATATTGGTTTGCGATGATGATAAAGAAATTGTTAATGCGATAGGAATTTATCTTGAAAACGAAGGGTATCAAATTTTTAAAGCCTATAACGGTCTCGAAGCTATAGAAATCATTGGGGAAAACGAGATCCATCTCATTATTATGGATATTATGATGCCGAAAATGAATGGGATACAAGCGACAATGAAAATTCGTGAGCATAAGAATATTCCATTAATCATGTTGTCAGCAAAAACAGAGGATACAGATAAAATCCTCGGGTTAAATATGGGGGCTGATGACTACATAACAAAACCGTTTAACCCATTGGAACTGATTGCTCGTGTTAAGGCCAATTTGAGACGGTATACGACATTAGGAAGTATGGAAAAGAAAAAAAACATATACCAAACAGGAGGTCTCGTCATTGATGATGAAACGAAAACGATCACAGTCGATGGGGAAGAAGTTCGTTTAACACCGGTTCAATATAAAATTTTGAAACTATTGACAGCTAATGCAGGAAGGGTATTTTCCATTGATGACATTTACGAAACTGTGTGGAATGAGCCGGCTTATAATTCGGAAAATACAGTTGCGGTTCATATAAGAAAGATTAGAGAAAAGATAGAAATTAATCCGAGAGAGCCGAAATATTTAAAAGTTGTATGGGGAGTTGGATATAAAGTTGAAAAAATTTAGCCATGCGAATGTAACAAAATTCCTTGTCTTCATGATTGTGATTGCATGCTTTACAGGAACAGTGACAACACTTATAAACTTTGTTACTGTTCCATTTAATAGTTTACACCAAAAAAATTATTATGAAAGTCAAGCTTATATAGAAGAGAGCCTCCCAATCATTCGTGACTTAACCGAACTAATGAATGAGTATCGTAATGAGGAATACATCTTAAAAGGGAAAACAGTCAGTTCGAACGAATTGAAAAATATAGAAGATGAGTTGTTTTATGAATTTGAGAACTCACAGATAAATAACGACGAACTAAATGAAAAAGAAAGAAATAAGCTATTTAAGCAAAAATATGTCGATAAAATCGCTCAAGAAAAAGACAAACTAATCAAAGAAAATTTACGAGAATACCATCAAATATTACAGCGATTAGATGATTATAATGTTCCACTTTTTTATGCTAGTGATGGGAAAAATGTGTACACGAATACAAAGATGAAAACAAAACAACAATTTGAAGCCTATCCTGCTTACTTTATATTTGATTATTACGAACAAGAAATTTATCCAAAAGAAGCGAGAGAAAATGAAAATATACATTGGATTACTGATCAAGTTGACGAAATGAATCCAGAAAACACCGTTCTTTATCTCGCATTTCCAAAAAGCTATGTAGATTCAAAAATGAAAGAATGGGAAGACAATCGTGTACATCTTGTAAAAAACTTATATAAGTTAGCATTTTTTGTCCCAGGATTTATTATTTCATTTATTTACCTTGCACTAGTAATTGGAAGAAATTCATTTAAGGATGAAAAGGTGCACTTACATGCATTCGACCGCTTGTATAATGATGTAAATATCGTTTTATGCATTTCTCTTAGCGCACTTTTTATTGGACTATTCAATTCCTTTTTTGAGATAAATAATGATATCATTCTTCCAATTTCGGTGACGATTGCGACTGCTGGATTCGTCCTTATTTTATCGCTTATCAAACATATGAAAAACAAAACGATTATTAAACATACGTTATTATACACGCTCATTTCTAAATTCGCCTATTTTATCGGGGATGTCTATCAAAGTGGAAATCTTGCGGTGAAAACAGTCTTGATTGTCGTTGGTTATCCGCTGTTAATCGCTTTAACATTTTTCATGTTTCCAATTACGATTGGGTTTGCTGCTTGGTTTGCCTTAAAAAAAGTGAAATCATTTCTTGCCATTCAATCAGGTGTTGAACAAATTAAGTCTGGAGATCTTCAATATCGAATTGATGTTGAAAGTAATGGCGAATTTGCGAAACTTGCAGATGATATTAATAGTATAACCGATGGCTTGAAACAGGCGGTGGCACGGGAGTTGAAAAGTGAACGATTAAAGACTGAGTTAATTACAAATGTCTCCCATGATATTCGGACACCATTAACGTCCATCATCACATATGTTGACCTATTGAAAAATGAAGATGATCCGAAAAAAGTGAAAGAATATATTGACGTTTTAGACCAGAAATCAAAGCGATTAAAAGCATTAACAGATAATTTATTTGAAGCGGCTAAAGCATCGAGTGGTGATATTCCTGTTCAATTGGAAAAAATAGATATCATTTCGTTAATAAACCAAGGATTAGGGGAAGTTAATGATAAAATTATTGATAGAAACTTACATGTTAAATTAAATGTTCGTGATGAGAAGTTCTATCTATCAGCTGATGGGCGACTTTTATGGAGAGCAATCGAAAAAATTTTATCAAATATATTTAAGTACGCCCTCGAAGGCTCGAGAGTTTATATTGATATCGAGGATTTAGGTGATACAGTTCAGCTAACATTTAAAAACATTTCCGCTACCGAATTAAATATTTCAGCGGATGAGTTAATGGAGCGCTTTAAACGAGGAGATGAATCAAGAACAAGTGAAGGCAGTGGGTTAGGCTTATCTATTGCGAAAAGCTTAATCGAAATCCAAAAGGGTACATTTCATATCCAAATAGATGGTGATTTATTTAAAGCAATCATTGTTTTGCCTAAGTTTAAAGAGGAATGATGGGGAGGGCTACTTGCCTTCTCCTTTTCTGTTAAAAACGTTCTGGAAGTTAGATTTAAGCCACGCATTATTTCCGAAGTTTAGTGAATTATTCAGAGTAGATTATACCAAATCTTAACAGCTATTCCAAAGATTACATACTATTCCCGAAGTCGGCCTGGTCTTTTCGAAACCCACCACACAATCACTTCACGCCAATCATTATTTCTTGTGTAACTATACACAATCACAGTATAGTAAAAGATAGAAAGATTATTAAAAGAAAGAGGCATGTTTATGAAAATAGGTAGAAATGATCCGTGTCCCTGTGGGAGTGGGAAAAATATAAGAAATGCTGTATGAATAAAGGGATATTTGAACAGACGAACAGACAGACCACTCAACATGAACGCTGGACGACAAAAAAAGTAGACCAAATGTCTACTGAGGAAATCTTAACAAAACTCCAAGAAATCGGAATTGCAATAGACGAACGTACTTTTACCCAAGAAATTAAAACGAAGAAATCTAGTGTAGCACTCGCTCTACAATGGGAAAAAATGTACAAACGAAATATCGATGACCCAATCATTGACTTCGTTTATATCGCAGTTGGTGTGCTGGCAAAACGTTTGGCACCGGAACATATCTTAATTGAGCAACTCAATTCTATGATGCAAGAAGGTTATTTCCTATATGGACAAGGAAAAGAAAAAGAGGCGTGTGAATTATGGTGGGAAGTTTGGAGAAAAACATTGCAATGGCTTGCACCGCGCGAAATTTCCTCAGTGGAAAAATTAAATCAACTAACAAAACCATCGATGACCCAAATTTACTCAAATTGGGTGCAAGATTTTGAAACAGCATTGAGTGAACTTGGACAAAAAGATGAACAGTTTTTAGAAATGTTAATTCAATATACGACTGAATTCCGGGAAGTTTTCTCACAAACCAATTCTAATATTATGATGAACATGGGTATTTCCGCTCGAGAAGCGTTTTTCCAACTAGACCGTGTTAAAGAGGGAGAAGAACTCTTCACGAAATTAATAGAGGAAAAGCACGATGATCCAGCGTGGATTTATATCCGTTGGGGCGATTTATATACAGAATGGATGAATGGTGGAACGATTGACCATAAGAAGGCCGAGTCGCTATATAAAAAAGCATTGGAATTAGCTAAGGATGAAAGAGACAAAGAGGCTATTCTTGAACGAATCAATGATTTAAGAGGTGAAGAATGAAGGAGAGAAATATGATAATTAGCTGAACAACCTTTTAAGTATGAGGATGTTTGTAAATGGAAACGAAGCCAACTAGCCGCATGAATGGAAAGATGTTAAAAAAAGTAAACTTAAGGGCCTAGCCATATGCGAAGGTCAGACCCTAAAATTGCTAATAGGAAGGATCTAGCAGCTTCATCAAAGCCGAAAAACTCTCTTTTTTTTCGGCGAACTCAAGTCTCTCGTTTCGCTTGAAGGCTTGAGCTTCCTGAGTTTATTTATAAACGAAAAAGCCTACGAGCGTTTTCAGTCGAGTGCTCAGTTACTTCCTCACTGGATACGCCCATGTATTTAGCAATCTCACGGACAATATGAGGTAAAAATGCTGGTTCATTTCGTCGGTTTTTCGGTTTGTTTTCTAAGTTTCTAGGCAAAAGATAGGGTGCATCTGTTTCAATTAATAACCGATCAAGCGGAATATATTTTACTGCTTCTTGTAAAGATTGTCCGCGTCTTTCATCACAAATCCATCCCGTGACCCCAATATAAAAACCCATCGATACATACTTTTTCACTTCAGCTGTATGACCTGTAAAACAATGAACAACAGCATGTTCAGCTAATGTTAGATAGTCCGCAAAAATTTCACAAAATCGATCATGAGCATCTCTTTCATGTAAGAATAACGGCATAGAAAGTTCCTTTGCTAAATCTAATTGTGCTTCAAAACATTGTTCTTGCGCTTGTTGTGGGGAAAACATTCGGTTGAAATCAAGACCACATTCACCAATTGCTACAACTTCTTTCTGACTGGCTAACTGTTTTAATTCATGAATAGAATTTGAATTGAAACCCTTAGCATCATGGGGATGAATACCAGCTGTTGAAAATAGAACATTCGGATATGCCTTCGCAAGTTTTGCCGCTTCTTTACTTCCTTTCACATTTGAACCCGTCAAGATCATTTGACTAACTCCATTTTCTAAAGCTCTTTCAACAACCACTTCTTGATCTTTTGCAAATTGCTTATCAGTTAAATTTACTCCGATATCAATTAACTTTTTCAAGATGTAACCTCCTAAATCCTTGGATATTTTACCTTTCTAATTTTAACATGAATCATAGCTGATTAGGACAGATAGGAAAGAGACTTCATTAGAGGGGCTTAATAGAAATAGATTTCTCTTGCAATGGGGCAAGATAGCAGAATACATGTAAAATAGTTTTCTAAATACGGGGGTTAAGGAGGTTTAGTAGGTTCATTCATAATAGAGATGAAACGAATAGAGCAATACAGGTTAAACAGAACGATTGCAGACTCAATACTCAAATATAACTTAACCCAAAAGTTCTCTATTTATAGCAAGTAAAATCCATTCCCTTCCTTTCTATAAAAGATTTAGCAATTCCTTAACAAATAAAGAGCATTATTTTAAATCACTAGAATACAAATGATATTGGGGGGGAAGTGTAATGAATCAAAAAATAAGTGAAAAAAGTTTTATTGGCTATCCACAACAACCACATGGTGGAAAATTAGTCAATCGAGTTCTCACCGGCAAAGAATGTGACGAAGCTATGGAACGAGCAAGACAATTACCAAAAATAATGGTAGATTTAGAGGCAGTCATTACACTTGAAATGATTGCAACTGGGGTTTTATCACCAAATGAAGGGTTTATGGATGAAGAAAACTATAAGTCTGTCCTTTTGAACGGTCGGTTGAAAGATGGGACCGTGTGGCCAGTCCCTCTTAGTTTTGCCCCGATTGGTGATATTAACAAGCAAGTGATCCAGTCTTTATCAGTGGGGGATGAAGTGGCTCTTGTTGATGAAACGAAAGAACCGGTCGCAATTTTAAAATTAAATGATATTTTTCACTATGACCGAGAGTTTCGAGCAAAGCATCTTTTTGGAACAACAGATCGAAACCATCCAGGAGTTGATGCGATTTACCGGCGGATGGGGGATACCGCATTAGGTGGACCCATTCAATTACTTCGCCGTGTTCATTGGGGTCCTTTTGAAAAAATTCGTTTAGAACCGAAAGATACGTGGAAATTATTTTATGAGAAGAAAAAGTTTAAAACGGTCGGTGGTTTTATAACAGGAGCAAATCCGTTACATCGCGGTCATGAGTATATTCACCGTAATGCGTTAGAAGAGTTGGATGGGTTATTTGTCCAGCCATTAGTGGAGTTAGCTAAGCGGGAATATACAAGGCATGAATTTCGTATTTTAGCCTATCGGAGTGTGTTGGATACGTATTATCCGAAAGAAAGAACGATCCTGGCACCACTTAGAGTTACATATATTTTTGCAGGTCCTCGGGAAGCAATCCTTCACGCATTAATTATGAAAAATTATGGTTGTACACATGCTTTAATTGGGCGTGATCATGCAGGAGTAGGGGATTATTACGATAAATATGCAAGCCATACAATTTTTGACGAATTTACACCGGAAGAATTAGGAATTGATATTCGCCTCTTCCATGAAGTGTTTTATTGTACTCGTTGTGATTCGTTAGCAACTAGTCAAACGTGTCCACATGACGTAAAGTATCGAATTAATATCTCTGGGACAGGAATTCGTGAATTATTGCGTTATGGGGTGCTTCCACCAAAAGAAATTGTGAGACCAGAATCAGCACGTATTGCTATGCAAGGTGTCCAACCAAAAGGTGTGGATGAAAATGATGAAGCAATCTCTCCAGTCGGAAAAACAATAAAAAGTATCTTCCCATATTATTTAACGAGATCACGAATAGGTGGACCGGAACGAAGGAAACCGCTTACAGTAGAACAACTCACCATTGAAGATTTGGAAGTGGCAGTGATCGATGTTCGAACAAATGCAGATCAGATTTATAAAGGTATCTTTGATGAATTTAGCTATGTAGCGGATACAAGACGTCGGTCACAACCAGACTGGATAGCATCTGCACGTGAGTCAATCTATAAGCAACAAGAAATGGTTGTTGAGTATTTAGAGGAAAAAGTACACACTGCATCGGAAAAAGCATCAGATGAATTCATGTATCAAGACAAAGAGGAAGCAGAGCGAGAGTTACAAGTTGCCAAGAAAATTTTCAAAGACATACCTCCACCACTACGAGAAGATGAACTTCAATATCGTGTTTGGAATCCACTTCCATATAAGCGTTATCGTGGTAGTGATTAATACCGTCTAGAAAAAAGCAGAAAAAAGAAGAGCCCAACAAGTGACGTGTAACCAGCAACTTTTCCATTTATTACTGGAAGTCATGGAACAAGTTGCAGCCGGAAAAGGAGGAAAATGGAAAAGTTGGTAAACAAACTGTTTTCGAGAAAACGGATAAAATGTTGATTCCACATAAAGTATTTCAAAAGTAGCGGCGAAACTAGAACGTTGTAGTTATCAAAATTCTAATGCTACCCCTTTCAGGATTTTTAAAAAGTAGTTGAATATATCTAAAATGAAATAAAGGATTTTTAAAAAAAAATGTAGAATATATCAGTATAAATAAAAAAGGGGTTGTAATCATGATAGAGTAACATCTAGTGAAAACCATAGTAGTATTTGCAACAATTATTTTAGTCTTTGGATCTTTATTTACAGCGGATTTTGTACGTGCCCAAGAAAAAGAGACTATAGATTCATTATCTGATTTACAAAACAGTTTAATACAAGAACTAAAAGAGGCTAATCCTACAATGGAAAATGAAGTAGACAAAGTTGTTTCAGATTATTATAGTAATCATGAAATAAGTGATATGTTGCCACTTCCTTTACAAACGAAGATTTACCTAATATTGAGAAATATGAAGGTACATCAGAAGAAAATGCTATAAATCTTAATAATTATATTGATGAAAACATTAAAAATGGTAATTTTGTTGAACATGAAATAAATGAGAATATTTTTATCATATTCACAGATAGCCCTATTTATTTTATTGATCGTATGGAAGTTGAGGATACGGTTTCTGAAAATGATGGAACAAAAAGTGTAGAGTTTATTTGTCTGCAAACGAAAAGGGGAAAATAAGTAAACATACAACCATAAAATAGGAGGAACCGTTAAATGCAGACGATAAAAAAATTCTTTTTAACTAAAGCGTTTATGATTACATTTATTATAACTTTAGTTTTTTTGGTACTCAATTTACGTTAGAACATGCGACAGTTTCGGAATTTGTTAGTTTATTCACTACATCTTTTATTGTTTCGATAATAATTAATTTGATATTAAAACTTTTTACGAAAAGTAATACGAAGGTATAAATGAACATTTAGCAGGGGTAGTTCAGAAAATCGTATTTTTGATTTCTGGATGCCCCTTTTCATGTTTCAAAACCTTGATAGGTCAAAATTTTTAATGATCGCAATTTTGGGATATCCACTTTTCGGACTGACCCTTGTTTGACTAATAGAAAGTATACATTTTCTATTTCTACTCTCCTTATGCATAAGACCACAAGAAAGGCTCTAGCAACTATATCAAAGCCAAAAAAATCTCTTTATTCACTAGCGTAGACGTCCAAATCGTGATGAAAAAGGAAGAAACGGTTATAGTCGCCCAACACTCATGGCCAATCGAATGGAAATGATCATGTGCCACATCCACACATGCACACCTAAATAATCAATCAATAAAAAATGGACAAGCCTATTCATCGAAGCTTGTCCGTTGAGTTATTCTTATTAAAGGGTTAAAGAAGTGTGCTTTGTTCAACCATCGTTTTAAAAATGTGTTTGATTTATAACGTTAAGTACTCTAAAGAGAAAAAATGCTTAACTAAACAATGATAAGAAATATTGAGTTTTCTTAACGAATGAACTAGACAAAAGTGTCAAAATCCTTCTCTTAGGGTTACATAAGATTACAAAAGATCTTTCCTTAATTCTTCCGGTGATTTTGGCGAAATATAGCTTGGAGCGACATCGAATACTGTTTTTGCACCAAATTGGTTTTCCTGATTTAAGCGATGTGCTGCTCTAGCATAGGCAACGAGAACACTTGCAGTAAATTCAGGGTTACTATCTAGTTTTAATGAGAATTCATAAATATGTTTATGTTCTACCGCGCTTTGCCCACTACGAATGACAAAACCACCATGAGGCGCTTTTGAATGATCACGTTTCAACTCTTCATCAGTGATAAAATGAACTTCTGTATCATAGTCAGCAAAGTAATTTGGCATTGTTTTGATTTCATTTTCAATGGTAGCTTTATCAGCACCATCTTCTGCAACAACATAGCAAACACGGCGATGCTTGTCCCCTGTCGTTAGTTCAGGTGCTTCACCATTACGCACACGATTCATTGCGTCTTCGGATGGAATCGTATATTGCACACCGTTTTTTACACCAGGTACTCTACGGATGGCGTCAGAATGTCCTTGACTTAACCCTTTCCCCCAGAATGTATAAGTTTCGCCACTCGGTAAGATTGCCTCAGCCATTAAGCGATTAATTGAGAATAAGCCTGGATCCCAACCAACGGAAATGATGGACGTTTTATTATGTTTTGTAGCAGCTTCATGAACTGCTTGAAAATAATCAGGAATTTTCGCATGTGTATCAAAACTATCAACCGTGTTAAACATAGTCGCAAAATGCGGTGTTTGTTCCGGTAAGTCTGTTGCAGATCCACCACAAAGTAACATGACATCAATTTTATCTACGTATGCATTTGCATCATCGATATGTACAGCATTTACATTTGCCTCATTTATCGCTAAGATGCTAGGATCCCTTCTCGTAAAAATGGCTACTAATTCCATGTCAGGAGATTGATTAATTGCCTTTACTGCCCCTTTACCTAGATTTCCGTAACCAACAATACCAACTTTAATTTTTTGACTCATATACATTTCTCCTTATTATTAGAATCATTATGTCCTTATATTACTATATAAGTGAGAGTGAAGAAATAGTTTCATACGGTGATCGTATTTACACTGGAAAAAGAATAAATTTATTTTACTCTTTTTTTTATCGGACGCAACTACTTTTTAAAAAACTTTTGCTTACTTTGTGGGAGGAGGCAGATCTTAAACGAAATTTATTATGAATGTATTCGAATAAAGCAGTTGATTAACAAGAAAAGAAGAAAGGGCCGAGTTTGGATAGATATCCAAATACAAGCCCCTTTCAACGTTCATTTTGTGCTGGCGATTATTTTTTCCCAACCCCGACTACTTTATTTGCTATTCATTGAAAAAGTTTATTGTAACGAATTACTTAGTATCCGTACCAAGTAGCACCTACAATAATTAATAAAATAAACAATACAACGATTAACGCGAATCCTGAACCGTATCCTCCTGCACCCATAAAACAATCACCTCCAAAGTATTTACATAATTAACATATGAATCGCTCCTTTGAATGGCGTGGTCATTAACCTATATAGAGAAAAACTGGGCTAATCATATTTAGATTGGCTAAACTTTTGAAGTCCTTTCCAGTATCTGTCATTCTATTTTATGATGATAAATGTGGTTAAAATGATTCATCATTTACGCATGGAGACACCAAACTATAGTCGTGTGAGGAAATGCATTCGATAGGGAGGCTACTTAAAGGTTACTAGGAAGTTGAGAAGACATTACGTGTTGTCAAGACAAATTGTGCAATCGACATTGAAAGGCTGTTGAAGTATTCTTAAGTGGAAGACTAAGATAAGGAAATTCTCACATGCAAGTATCAGAGATGAAGGAAAGTGCAAGTAGTTGATTCGGTGGAATTTGTATTCAATTGTCCTCAGGAATTGTTACTAGAGTCCCGTTTCAAAATAAAATAAGTCAAACGGTCCTCTAGAATGGTTGTAGTTAACTGTTTTCAGTAAAAAATCTGTCAAGCGGTATTCAAGGGTAGTGTTTAGTCCCGGTTTTAGGGTAAATTTTCGTCAAACGGTCCTCTAGAGCATTGATAGAGGCCCGCTTTAGAACTTACTCCGGCTTCTCGAATCCTACTTTTTCTATATAAGCCATCATTGCCTTGTGTAACCATTCTTCTTCTTGTTTTGAGAAGGGGGATGGTGCCATCTTTTCTAATTCTTCTAAATTAATTTCTTCAAGTTTGCTACTTTTCGTTGCCATCATTTCCATCAAATTTTCGTCAAATAAGGACATTGTTGCCTTTGTATATTCTTCCATCAGTTCCATAACTTCCGGTGAATCGACGGATGTTCCAATTAACTCTTTAACTTTTTCAGTAAATTGAACAAAGACGTCATCCATTTCCTCTATTTTATTTTCTGTCTGGTTATAAATCATACTTGCAACATCTTCACCAAAATAACCTTCAAACCAAGCCCACTGACTTTCCTCTGTTTGCATACTACGAATTAAACTCATGATTATTGTACTATCGACGTCCCCATGTTCTTTAATTAGTTTCATTGTCCTCTCGATAGCTTTGATTGAAGTATTAATTTTTTTTATTTCCTCTTCAAATAGTTTCTTCTGTAATGTTAATGAATCGATAACTGTTCCATTCAATTTTTCCTGTGACAACATATTTTTTATTTCATCAAGGGAAAAGCCTAGAAATTTATAGCTAATAATTTTCTGCAACTGAATAATATCTTGATCACGATATTTGCGATGTCCTGTTGACGGATCTTTTTTTGGTGTTAATAAACCAAGTTCATCATAATAATGCAGCGTTCGCACCGATACCCCTGTTTTATCAGCAATTTCTCCAACAGAATAATAGCTTTCCTTTTTCATAACTCTCTGATTCCTCCAATAACCCCAGATTCTTTCATACAAGCTAAGCATACAACATAACGTAACGTAAGGTTCAAGTAATATTTTGAAATTTTCATAAAAAGTGGCAGGAAAGCGATCCGTCTCCAATGATTGAAACATTTCGGTTATGATGTTCGTATTAAATATAAAAATTGGTTGTTGGATGCAAGTAGACTCATTTTTTAAAAGGAGGAGTTTTCTTTTGGAATAGTTCTTGTGGTTATTTCAATCCCTTTCCTTATTTTCGCTGTAATTCTATCAAAAGGAAAAGGCGCATGATTACTTTCAGGTTATAACAATCTATCTGACAGTGAAAAGGCTCAATATAATGAAGTTGCTTTATATAAGTTTATGGGTAAACTAATGTATGGGTTTAGCATTTTATTAATCGCATTGAGTGAGAGGTTCAAAAATCATATTTTATTTAGTATTGGTGTTGTCTTACTAGTCATTCTCATCATTTATGGAGTGGTATATACAAATACAAGAGACAGATTTAAAAAGAAGTGTAATATTAAGTAAAAGAGAAGCCCTACTTATCCGAAGTCTGAATTTTTTGTAAGGAAAAGGATACCTTGAAAATCCAAGGACATCCTTTTTATGTAAAAATTACTCATAAGAATCTTAACTAACATTCCCGAACAATTTCTCGTTCGTAGAAATAGTGCAATTCGAAACTGAACACTTAAAAAAGAAATGATTCTCAAACTATTTTTTCATTCGTGGGAATCCGCGCTCATATTGAACTGGAATTTGCACTTGTTGTTTCAATTGAACGGCTGCATCCAGCGTCCAATATGGATTGCGTAACATTCCGCGACCAACAGCAACAAGATCTGCATCTCCATTACCAATCACAGAGTTTGCCAAAATCGGGTCATCTAAATTACCGACAGCAATGACTGGTACATGTAAAGCTCTTTTTAGTTTTCTTGCATATGGAACTTGGTAACCACCATGGATACCTGGTTTCCCACCGCTACCGATTGGACCTTCTCCACCAGTACTCACATGGAAAAAATCAACCCCGGCTTTTTGATATTCTTTTGAAAACTGAATAGCATAATCGATTCCATAGCCACCATCTACATATTCAGCAGCTGAAATCCGCATCAATAGGGGCATATCACTTGGAATTTCACTTTTAACTGCTTCAACTACTTCTCGACCAAATTTTGTTAAATCTTTACCATATTCATCTGTTCGTTTATTTGTTAAAGGTGAGTGGAATTGATGAATTAAATATCCATGGGCACCGTGAATTTCAATCACATCGAATCCAGCCTTCACCGCACGACGGACACTCATCCGGAACTTTTCAACCATTTCCTTCACTTCATCCGTTGTTAATTCCCGGGGAGTCTTAAACTCGCTATTGAACGGAATTGCCGATGGAGCAACAGGAACTTCTGCATCTTGTGCCTTTCGACCAGCATGCCCAATTTGAATTCCCACTTTAGCACCATATTGATGGCAAGCGTCAATGATTCGCTGAAAAGCAGGAATCGCCTCATCACTCCATAATCCTAAATCATTATCAGTAATCCGACCATCTGGCTCAACATCCGTCATCTCAATAATGATTAATCCAGCACCACCAATTGCGCGACTCGTATAATGAACATCGTGCCATTCGTTTGGAATCCCATCTTTTTTTGTCACAGAATATTGACACATTGGCGGCATGACCACCCGATTTTTTAACTCTAATCCTTTTAAGGTAAATGGATCAAATAAATTCATTTGAAATCCCTCACTTTCTCGATTGTCTCCTAATTATTATATCATGGAACAATAATAATATTTTAATGATAAAAATGACGATGAAAAATCAATATAAATAGGTCTTATCTACTAAAATAAATAAAATGTATGTGACTTTTATCACAGAACGTTGATTAATAAATTGGATTTAGTTATAATTGTCTAGAACTTAAGGGCATATTCTATGATTTGCTCTTTCAAATACATATGTATTGAAAAAGGCAAACTATTCGAAAGGGTAGGACGCAAAGCAATAGGGTCTACGGTTTCGTTCTATGTAAACTAAGATAGCCTGGCTACCAATCGTGTGAATTCGTGTCAACAATATCAATACTTCATCGTAAAAAACGAATCCTCGAAATATGACTTCACATTGAAACGGGTGTTTTTTATTATCTATAATTCATCTGAGTTTTCAAATCGTTATTGGTACCCAAGGGATTTATTAGTTGTTAAATTTTAGTAATTTGACACCACCTGTTAAGAGACCGCCAAAATAGCCGATATTATAAGCAGACATCCTACCTTCTGAATGATCGTTGCTCTCAATACAGTTCTTTCTAAAATTTCCTTTCTTAATCGAATTTATAAGTTTCTATTACCCGGTACAAAGAGAGTGCAATAAACGCAAAGGGGGCATGCTCATGATGCATTTAGTTAAAGAAAAAACAGAGGAAAATGAACTTTACCATGTCATTCAACCAATCGTCGATCTTACTCAAGATAAAATCATCGGTTTTGAGTTTTTACTAAGATCACATAAAATTCCAAATCCCGAAAAACTATTTCGTCTAGCAAAGGAGAACGACGAGCTAAATAGATTGGACCAAGTTTCTATTTTTAAAATATTAGAAACCATTCACAATAAGAAGGAAAAACTTAAAGACTATCTATATTTTATTAATGTATATCCTTCAACATTAGTTAATCAAACGTTTTTAGACTTGTTAAATGAAGTTTTATTGACATGGGATATTAATCCAAACTCAATTGTCTTTGAATTAAATGAATCAGAGGTAATTACTGATTTTGATAATTTAATAGGAGTTGCGAATATGTTGAAGGAAAAAGGATTCCTCATCTCTGTTGATGATATTGGGAAGGGCCAAGCAAATGTAAAAACAGTGATTGAAATTGAGCCTCATATAGCAAAACTAGATTTATACTTTTCAAAAAACTTATCGAAGTCAACGAAAAAGCAAGAATTTATTCATCATTTCAGTCGATTTTTGGGGAAACACGCCAAAATTGTTTTGGAAGGTCTTGAATATCAAGAAGATTTACAGATTGCAAGAGAGCTTGGAATTCCTTTTGGGCAAGGATATTTTCTTGGAAAGCCAGAAGCGATTGAAACGTATCTGAAGTAACTACGACCGAGAAAGGGATCCGCTATAAAATAATCAGAATTGTAGGAGAGTTACGAGGGAAGGCTCTTCGCTGTTTAATGTTGAAAAAACAGGTTACCAGTGCCCATAGGATTCTATCATTTCCTTGTTTGCCACCGGTATTATCTTAGATGTAGGATAGGTTGTCAAGGAAAGCACTTGACAGCCTATCCTACCTCTAAGTGCTGGTCGCTAAGCAAACAAGAAAGGATAAAACAAGTCATGATATACCAATAAGATCAAGTTTATTAACCGTTGCATAGGCCATGGCAATAAAATTATCGGCTGTTCGGTATCCACGAGCCTTTCTTTTGGTAGCCTGAACTAAACTGTTTATTCCTTCAAGAAGGCCATTGGTCATCTTTGTAACAAACCATCTTAAGATTCCGCCTTTATGTTGTTTTAGTGTTTTTGCAACTTTAATCATTGGTTCTAGTCGGGATCGAATAGCCCAGCTATGCCATTCATCAAAATACAATTCAGAAAGGATTGGGTGTTTAGTCCACATTTTCTGAAGCGATAGTTTCATGCGGTAGGCACGGCCTGTTGCCAAATCCAAATCCTTTAATTTAGCCAATTTACTTCCTTGTTTTTCTGTTAGGTTTTCGGGGTTCTTCAGCCAAGCGTATCGTGAATTTTTAAGTTCTGGCTGTGTAGCTTGTTCTTGTTTTCGTACCTGATCTAATGCTTCATTTACCATTTTCATGACATGAAATTTATCAAACGTAATCGTTGCATTCGGGAATTTCTCTTCAATACCCGAAATAAAGGCTGGTGACATATCGCAACAAAATTCTTTAATCTGGGAATGTAAAACCCCTTTACTGTCTAGAAACTGGCTAAACACCTGCAGTACATCTGCACCTTTACCAGTAGTAGCGAAAATTAAGCGTTTGGTATCCATATTAATAAAAAATGTCACATATTTATGGCCTTTTGCTCGTGATGTTTCATCCATCGCTATACGAGTGACATTAGATACATCTATGTTTTCCATGGCTTTGTTGACATAATATTTAAATACTCGCCAAAGGCGCGTATCATGTTCGCCTACTTCACGAGCTACGGCAGCGACAGGCATTTCAACCATTAGCGACAACACATGGTGCTCAAATAATAATGAAAATCCAGCTCCTGGACGTGCCCAATCAATGACAACCGTACGTATTTTACCGCATGACTCACATTTTACTCGTGGCATTCTGGCATGGAGAATGGTCTTATATTGCCAAAAATTTAGATGTCTCCAAGTCCGGTCTTGATCTTGTATATCATGAACTTTACATCCCGTTTTACCGCAATTAGGACAAGAAAATTCCGCTCCTGATTGATATTCAATATAAATGTGTAAGGTGTTTTCTTCTTTAGCTAATTCATTATGGAAAACATACCAAGGTTTAGGTATTTCTAACGCATCTTGGAATACATTATACTCTTCTTCAAAGTTTTTCATAAGACTATCACCCCAGGTAATTTAGTAGTATTACCCAGTATAGACAGCTTTGGGAAGCTTTAAACTAAACATTAAATAGCGAGGAAGCCGAGGGGAATTTGTTTTTGAAATGATATTGAGAGATTAGGAGGATTCCATCTTTGGGGCACCGTGATATGGATAAAAAACGATTCAGACGCTTAGCAAAGCAATTGACTATACGACAAGAGTTGTGTATTCCGCAACTTGAAAAAGTCCAGGAGGCTCTTACACAGTTAATGGACTATACGTATAATTATACTGAAATAGAAGATATTCGATCAATCGATGAACAAGTTCTTCATAATTATATTGAACATTGTTTAAAAGCGGGGGTTTCACCTTGGGTTGTTGTGAAACATATAAGATATTATCTCTTTTATTTAAAATACATAAAGAAAAAGAGAAGAATACCGCAAATGAATTTGAGCGTTTATAATACTCTCTGGAAAAAGATTTGAAAACGAATAGAGAAAGACTGGGGAATTTTTACGGTGAATTTTGTCGAATTTTGTCGAAAGTCAAACTTTGGATCGAAAATAATGAAATGAGAAAGCGTTCTTTTCTACCATAGAAATACAACTAGGGAGCCGAGAGACAGATGAAGAAAATTCAATTTACCGTAGCGAAAAAAATATATACAGGTTTTTTTACAGTAGTCGTGATTACTGCACTTTTAGGAATCTTGTCTATTCTAAATATGGAGAAACTTAATGACAATTCCACAGACTTGACTGACCGCTGGATGATCAACCTTGAGTTAATTAATGAGATTAACTATTTAACAGAACATATATCTGTTTTGCAACATCAATATGTGCTAGAACCTAATAATTCGGAAATGAAGGAGATTGAAAATAATTTCACAACAACATTTTCAGAACTAGATAAAAAAATAGAAGAATATGACGGTCGAATCACTCTCGAAGAAAACCGAAAAAACTTTGACGAGTTCAAGCAAAAATGGAATGAATATAAAAGAATGAATGGTGAATTTCTTGAACTTGGTAAGAATGTCAATATATTACAAGGATTCAAAGGGAATCAGGCACAGAAATTAGAAGAATTATTAAAAAAATCTGACGGCATGTATAAAGATATGCAAGAAACGTTAAATGCGTTAAAACAACTAAACCATGATGGCGCTGTACAGACCGATGATGAAAATAATCAAGTTTTTGCAAGTTCGATAAAAATCGTGATTAGTTTCCTAATTGTTGGCCTTCTAGCTGGTGTTGCAATTGCTCTTGTCGTATCTCGATCCATATCCAAACCACTTAAGACAGTTAGGCAAGATGTTGAACAAGTAGCTGATGGAAATCTCGCTCTGGAAGATGTCACTGTGAAAAACCGTGATGAAATTGGTTAACTCGTTCAAGCTTTTAATAAGATGAAAAATAATTTACGAGAAATTATTCAAGGAATGAGTCAATCATCTGAACAACTTGCTGCATCTTCCGAAGAGTTATCAGCAAGTGCTGAGGAAACAACAGCGGCGACAAATCAAGTCGCAACTTCAATTACAGATGTTACGCAAACGATCGAGTTACAAGGTGTGAAAACGGAGGAAAGTGCTGAAGTCATTGGTGAAATCGTAAATGGTATTGTCCAAATTGCTGAAAATGCCTCGATTGTTTCGGAATCAACAATGGAAACAATGAACCAAGCAAATATTGGTAGTGAATATATTGAAAAAGTAACTTCATAAATGAATACCATTTATCAAGCTAATATAGAAACAAATAACGTTATGCAAAGTTTAGAAAAAAGATCGAATGAAATTGGCCAAATTATTATGCTCATAACAGATATTGCCGATCAAACAAACTTACTTGCATTAAATGCAGCGATTGAAGCGGCTCGAGCTGGGGAACAAGGAAAGGGTTTTGCTGTTGTCGCTGATGAAGTGAGAAAGCTTGCAGAAGAATCAAGAAAATCAGCAGGTCAAATCTCTGAAATTATTATGGCAATCCAACAAGAGACTGTAAAAGCTGCTGAGATGATGAGTAATGGAAGTGTGGAAGTGATAAATGGGAAAGAGCTAGTAGGGGAAACGAGAAAAACATTCCTAGAAATCTTAAAACTTATTGAGAATTCGAATGCGGGTGTCCAAGAATTATCAGCCATATCAGAAGAAATGTCTGCAAGCGCACAACAAGTAGGTGTTGCAGTGGAGGAAGTTGAGAAACTCGCGAAAACAACATCACAAAGTTCTAGTGAAATCGCTGCAGCAACAGAAGAACAACTGGCAACAATGGAGCAAATTAGTACTTCTGCAATATCTTTAGCAGACTTAGCGGAACGTTTGAGAGAAATGGTAACGAAATTTAACTTATAAATCAAGTGAAAAAGTAAAATCGAAGTTGATTTTGCGATAAAAACCTAAGCGTGCTTTTAGTAGAGGCATTCTTAGGTTTTTTAACTTAGCGAATAGGAAAGTAGAAATTTTCTAATAAGTATATTTTATGAGTTCTAAAACCATACATGCAAAAAGAATATGTATATGGAAACTACCGCACGGGAAATACGTGTAACGGTATTTTTAACCTAAGAAAAATGAAAGCGGATAATCACAAACGACGGAAAAATGAAAATGTTAGACAAATCTGTTGACAATGATAATGATTATCATTAAAATTGTAATTGATAATGATTATCATTTTTAATGGATGATAGATTATAAGATTAAAACAGTTCAAATCTTTACTGTAAGCGACTTTAAGACGATTGATAGCTAAATGAGTGAGAAGTTTTCTCATCGATTGAAACAATATACATGAGATTTTCAAATACACATGAAAGTGAAAAGCGCCTATGAAGAAAAGATATTTAATACTGACATTACTCATACTATCGTTGTTATCCCTTTTTATCGGGGTGTCGAATCTTTCGCCAAAAGATATTTTCCACTTATCGGATGAACAGTGGCAAGTACTTGTCATTGGACGAATTCCAAGGCTCGTAAGCATCATTGTCTCTGGTGCATCATTAAGTATCGCAGGACTAATTATGCAAAGTCTCAGTCGTAATAAATTTGTATCACCGACAACAGCAGGAACGATGGATTTTGCACGCCTTGGAATTTTAGTCTCATTAATGTTGTTTGCAAGTGCTGGTTCACTTATAAAGATGCTTAACGCTTTTATATTCGCCTTAGCAGGTACATTTCTCTTTATGAAAATATTAGAGAAAATTAAATTTAAAGATGCAATCTTTATCCCATTAGTGGGGTTAATGTTAGGAAATATTGTTAGTTCAATCGCAACATTTTTTGCTTATCGTAATGATTTAATTCAAAATATATCAGCATGGTTAATCGGTGACTTTTCAATTATATTAAAAGGAAAATATGAATTAATTTTCATCAGTGTCCCACTACTCATTATCGCTTATTTATATGCAAACAAATTTACAATTGCAGGGATGGGAGAAGACTTTTCAAAGAGTTTAGGATTAAAATATCGACAAGTTGTTAACCTAGGTTTAGTCATCGTCGCTCTAATCACTTCATCCGTTGTACTAACGGTTGGGGTTATCCCGTTTTTAGGCTTAATCATACCGAATATCGTATCAATTTATAAAGGGGACAACTTGAAAGAAAGTTTAGCTCCAACAGCTTTATTAGGTGCGATTTTTGTTCTGTTTTGCGATATTCTTGGAAGAGTGATTATTTACCCATATGAGATTCCAATAAATTTGACGGTAGGAGTAATTGGTAGCGCTATATTTATTTACTTACTATTGAGGAGACAGAAACAATGAACTATAAAACGAAAACGTGGATTTTAGCTGCTCTTTCTGTCATTTTCATCGCTCTCTTTTTATTCACAGGTATAACTGGAAATTGGGAATATATATTAGAGAGAAGGTTATATAAAGTTGCTGCCATTGTATTAACAGGTGTTTCAATCGCCATTGCAACCGTCATCTTCCAAACGATTACACAAAATCGCATATTAACACCGAGCATTCTAGGTTTAGATTCTTTATATATGTTAATCAATACGGTTATTATTTTTATTTTTGGTTCTACGACATTAACGACAACAGACCGTAATATTCAGTTTATTCTCATCGTAGCGATAATGATCATTTTTTCTGGACTATTATATCGAATGATGTTTAAAAGAAATGCTCAAAATATTTACTTTCTATTACTAATTGGGTTTATTCTCGGTACATTTTTTGAAAGTTTTTCATCATTTATGCAAGTGTTAATTGATCCGAATGAGTTCCAAATTGTGCAAGATCGAATGTTTGCCTCATTCAACAATATTAATACAGATGTTTTGCAATTAGCATTCATCTTAACGGTTATTGTTATTTTATACTTTATGAGACTATTTAAGTATTTAGATGTCTTATCTCTCGGTCGAGATCATGCAATTAACCTTGGAGTAGATTTTGACTATGTCGTAAAAAGGTTACTCGTCATTGTAGCTGTGTTAATTTCAATTTCAACGGCATTAGTAGGTCCAATTATGTTCTTAGGTCTTCTCGTATCCAATTTAACGTATGAGTTTTTAAAAACATATAGGCATTCTTATTTACTAGTTGGTGCAAGCCTTTTTAGTGTTGTTGCATTAGTCGGTGGTCAGTTACTCGTTGAAAGGATTTTTACCTTCTCAACGACAATTAGTGTCATTATTAACTTTATCGGTGGAGTTTACTTCATATACCTCTTGTTAAAGGAGAATAAGTCATGGTAGATATTAAACAGGTAACAAAAAGGTATGGAACAAAAGAAGTCATAAAAGATGTTTCGGTCAATGTTGAAAAGGGAACAATTACCTCGTTTATTGGACCGAATGGTGCTGGAAAAAGTACATTGCTTTCTATGGTAAGTCGACTTATTTTAAAAGATGAAGGAGAAATTCGTATAGACGGAGTTGACATTACGAAAAAGAAGAGTCGTGATCTTGCTAAGAAAATCTCAATTTTAAAACAGTCAAATAACGTGAATTTGCGTCTAACTGTACGGGAACTTGTTTCCTTTGGTCGTTTTCCATATTCACAAGGAAAACTAACGAAAGAAGATTGGGCCCATGTCAACGAAGCAATCGAATATATGGAGCTTCAAGAAATCGAGGACCGCTATCTTGATGAACTAAGTGGTGGACAACGACAACGTGCTTACATCGCTATGGTTATTGCTCAAGATACAGAATATATTTTGCTTGATGAACCTTTGAATAACTTAGATATGAAACATTCCGTACAAATTATGAAAACATTAAGAAGACTTGTCGACGAATTAGGCAAGACTGTGCTACTTGTTATTCATGATATAAATTTTGCTTCCGTTTACTCGGATCATATCGTCGCATTGAAAAATGGTCGTATTATAAAACAGGGAAAGACAGACGAAATTATTAATCGGGAAGTTTTACGTGAAATATATGATATGGATATGACTGTGAAAAATATTCAAAATTGCCGGTTCTGTTTTTACTTCTCTTAAAGAATGGCTAGAAAACTATTTCATAATGAGTGCATACATTTATGGAAAAATGGGAAAGCCCGCTGGTATTGGCGGGCACAAGTAATACATCCGAATTTAATTGAAAAAAATAGAATATATGTCAATACGGGTGGGGTTGCGCGCAAATAAATATCAGTATTGACACATATTCAAAAATAAAAAAGATAAATTTAACCACGAAAGGCACGTGGTGTAAAGATGATGTAACTCTATTTTACCATGAAATGACGTAGTTTTGTCCAATAAGTTGCTTTTTCAAAAAAATAAGGGGTGTAATAGAAATGAAAAAATATTACCTTTCATTAATTATATTATTATTAACAATTGGACTTGTCGCATGTGGGAGTTCCAATGAATCCAATGGTTCAAACGGGAAAAACACAAGTGAACCAAAGAAAGAAACAAGTGAAGAATTGACAATAAAGCATGAACTAGGTGAAACAAAAGTAAAGAAGAATCCTAAAAAAGTTGTCGTTTTCGACTTCGGTATGCTTGATACGTTAGATAAATTAGGTGTGGAAGTAACAGGTGTTCCTCAATCAGGTACAGTTCCACCTTACTTATCAAAATATGCTGATTCAAAATATATTAATGTTGGAAGCTTAAAAGAACCAGACTTCGAAAAAATTGCAGAAATTGATCCAGATTTAATTATCATTTCTGGCCGCCAAGCTGAATTATATGAAGATTTAAGTGAACTTGGCCCAACGGTATATGTCGGTTTAGATTTTACAAAATATATGGATTCCTATAAAGAAAATGTTGCAATGATAGGGCAAATTTTTGGAAAAGAAGACGTAGTTAAAGAAGAATTAGCAAAAGTCGATGATCAAATTGCGAAAGTGAAAGATGAAGTAACAGGACTTAATAAAAACGCCTTAATCATCTTAGCAAATGAAGGGAAAATTAGTGCGTACGGTGCTGGCTCACGTTTCGGCCTCATTCATGATGTTCTTGGATTTACTCCAGTTGATCCAAAAATTGAAGTAAGTACACATGGACAAAGTGTATCCTTTGAATATGTTGTAGAGAAAAATCCGGATTATTTATTTGTCATTGATCGAACAGCAGTTGTAGGTGGAAATACAAATGCAAAAGATCTTATTGAAAATGACTTAGTAAAAAATACAAAAGCATTTAAAGAAGGTCATATTATCTATTTAGACCCGAATTACTGGTACTTATCAGGTGGAGGACTTGAGTCTGTTCCAGCAATGATTACTGAAGTTGAAAATGCAATTAAATAAAAAATGAAACAAGAACGCTTGGCTCAAATAAGAGTCGAGCGTTTTTTAACATGAGTCAGGACGATGACCTAGAAAGTATCATCTAAACTCGAGCGTTACATTTTTTCATAAGGAATTAGTATGCTATGATGGAAAAGAAATTCCAATTTAAGGGGTAATCACATGAGAAAAATTCATAGTCATGTTATTGAATTTCGCGGAACACATTATGATTTTGGTTTTCTACAAGGCGAAAAAATAAAAGACTCTATTCTTGTGAAAAACCGCGAAAAGCAATGGAAAGTGAGAAAACCAAGATTTACGGTGCCAGAAGAAGAAGTAAAAAAAGCAATTACGAATGTTGCACCAAACATTTGGGAAGAAATTCTTGGTTTACAAGCAGCTCTCAAATGGCCAATGGAACAAGTTTTACGTGAGTTCGGTGGGTATCGCGTACAATATTATAAATCAGGCTGTTCGGTCGTCACAGGTGATCATTATTTAGTTCGCAACTATGATTATCACCCAAAAACGTATGATGGACGCTTTACTCTTTTTCAGCCGAGCGATGGTGGTTATGCTATTATTGGTCCAAGTCAAAGAATAACTGGTCGAATGGATGGCCTTAATGAAAAAGGGTTAGCGATGGGATATAATTTTATGAACCGAAAAAATCCTGGTGATGGATTTGTTTGTAATATGATTGGTCGACTCATTTTAGAAACGTGTGCAAATATTGACGAGGCTGTCGCTTTATTAGAAGAAATCCCACATCGTCATTCGTTTAGCTATATTGTTACCGATAGAAGTGGTGTAACAAAAATTATTGAAACCTCACCGAGAAAGGTTGTTGTTCGTGAGGGATATGCGTGCACAAATCATTTTAAAGTAATGCTTGATGAAAACCGCCACCATTTAGTCGATTCGAAACGTCGAATGGAAATTATTGAAAATGAGTATGCAAATTTAGGGGACGCAAGGAAAGCTTTCCGATTGTTGAATGATACGGATAGAGGAGTGTTCTCTAAACTTTATGGGAGTTGGGCGGGCACCATCCATACTTCAGCCTATTTCCCTACAGAAATGAAAGCTTGGTTTGCTCTCGGAGGGGATAGGGAACCGGTAGAAATTGATTTTGCAAAGTGGTTAAGTGGTGAAAATCTCGGAATGGACTATATTTACGGAGAAGTAGACACAGAAGTTCCATTTGTTCATTTAGATGATGGGGCATGGAAGTTTCGTAATTGACTTTGATTGGGAATTGGTAAATGAGAGGGAAAGGCTCATCATGACAGACAAAATGAATATCCTCGTTCTATGAACTAAAATTTCAGGGAATCGGTGAATAACTTGCTTATAGAGAAGTCTATGAACGAAAAATGTAGTGAAGCCGTTAAAACTCGTCCTATTCAGCCAGTTGAAAAGCTTAAAAACGAGCAAAACCTGACCAATCAGACGGGCGACCATGTTTTCCAATCATATTTTAAGGTAAAATGCAATTAGATAAAATTACACGTAGAAAGGAGTCCCAGCATGAATACAAAATGGACAGGATACATCGGTACATATACAAAAGGAGAAAGTGAAGGCATCTATTCATTTGTCCTTGATACAGAAAAAGAAGAGATTGTAAACGTGAAACTTGTAGCCAAATTAGCCAATCCTACATATGTTGCTGTGACAAAAGATAATCAATTTTTATATGCTGTTGCAAAAGACGGGGAAAGTGGTGGGGTTGTCGGCTACCAAATTAACGAAGAAACACAAGAACTTAAAATGCTAAACAAACAAATATCAGAAGGGTCCGCCCCTTGTTATGTGGCAACAAACAGTGACCAAACGGTACTTGTTGCTGCATATTACCATCGGGGAACCGTTGAATCGTATACACTCGATCACCAAGGACTTCTCAGTGAACGAAAATCAAATATGGCTCATATAGGATCTGGACCAAATAAAGAACGCCAAGAAAAACCACATGCGCATTACATTGATTTTACACCGAATGAACAATTTGTTGCTGCGATTGATTTAGGTGCCGACCAATTAATTACTTATGAGGTCAATGACGGAAAATTAAAGAAAAGACAAGCTTTAACACTTCAAGCAGGTTGTGGACCACGCCATTTAACATTCCACCCGAATGGACGATTTGCTTATTTAATGACCGAGCTAAGTTCAGAAATCATCACTTTGGAATTTAACGAAGCGGACGGAAGTTTTAATGAGTTGCAATACATTTCTACAATTCCAGAAAACTTTACGGAAAATAACCAAGGTAGTGCAATCCATATTTCGTCTGACGGAAAATTCGTATATGCAAGTAATCGCGGCCATAATAGTATCGCTATTTTCAGCGTTCAAGAAGGGGGGGGACACCTAACCTTAGTAGACATTGTTTCGTCTGAAGGGAATTGGCCACGAGACTTTAACTTTGATCCGACAGAAAATTATTTAATTGGTTCAAATGAACAAAGTCATAATCTTGTCTTATATAAACGAGATAAAAACACTGGGAAATTAACTGTACTGCAAAAGAATATACAAGTCGGTCATCCGGTTTGTATAAAGTTCTTAAATAAATAAGTGTTCGTATATTGAAAATGATAAAACGGACGCTGTCACAAGTGAAAGGTTCTTTATGTTCTTTTCTTAAAAAAGGAGCCCGTCTTGCTTCAAATACAGTAAAAAAGCACAAGAGACAAATAAAATTATCTAGTGAATGTTTTTATAAAAAAGGAAGGACTTAAATGTAAATGAGTTGCTCTCACTTGATTTAAGTCCTTTTCTACACTTCAAAAAATAGGCAAACGATTATTACTGATTAAAATTTTTATCCCTCATAAAGACATCCTCATGTATCTCAATTAATAAATGATTGATTGCCTCCTCATCTGGTGTGTCACGTAGTTTGGATGTCGCATTAACTTCCTTTAACTGATTATCATACAGCTCTATTAATTTTACTGCTTCTGAAAAAGTATATTTACCTAAACGACAGTCAAGTAGTTCCTTTCGATTTGGCCGATACGTACGAAAATCTCCTGTTTCTAAAATTTCAATTGCGCTCGTTAACAGTCGAATCGTATGCATAAACGATTTGAAATCATATTCAGATTCACTCGTATATCCCTTTTTCAATTTCTCCATTTGCGAACGTGCATAACCAGCAAATTTCGGGTAAATGAGTTTCGATAAAAACAACTGTCGTGCTCCAATTAGCTTCCGTCCAGCATCAGTTAATTTCACATAATCACAATCACGCATAAAAAGAAGTTCAATATTATTCGGTACGCCTTTCATCGCATCTTGAGCAAATTTTACGAGGTGCGAAATGGTTATATCGACATCATCTTTTGTATTACGAAAGTTTTTTCCACCACTAGAATTATACTCATTAAAACCTTTTAAACCAAAATAATAATCAATCGGAGGAATGCAAATCCCTTTATAATCTCGATCAGACGTATCGATATTTGTCCCGTACGCATAACTGCCTGATACAGAAAGAAGAATCGTTCGCTCTTCTAACCAAGGGAAAGTTGAATAGTTCAAGTTCAAACCACCTCCACATGACGCTTATATTTGTTCACATCATGCTTTACGAAATAACTTGCCCAATGTTATTTCGTTTACTCCTTTTCGCCCAAATAAAAAGTCCACCCTTCCTAGAGTGGCATAAGATTTCAAAATAAAACACGATATGAACTTAGCTTGGATTGAGCCCTATATACTCATAAGCGTAACATCTATATATTAGTAAGAGTTATCTGTAACCCTTAATCAAGACTTTACAAATTCTTTTAACTTTCCCAATAGTGTTTAGGGGATTTTTCTTAATATAAAATAAAAAGTAGGGTAAGGTGGGATTTTGATAAAAAGGAAAATTGATCAGTTTAGATGAAAACTAATCTAAAGCAATGTTAAAATAAAAATGGTTTTGTTGAAGCTCTTAAGAATTGTAACTGTGGGGTGAAATTATTGATTGAGTATTTAAGGTTCAGCATTTTAGCTGAAATAGTAAAAATGGTAAAAATAAAGAATAATTACAAAGGGTAATATAACGAATCGTTCGGAGGGTGAGAAAATGTTCAAGAATGTCTTACAATTTGTTATTAGTATATTTCTCTAAAGTATTTCAACATTGTTAACTAGGTACGAAGGGAGTAATATCATTTATGATTCTCTTGAATGGGAAAAATCAACTCCTTTTACCAATATGCAAGACATTCATATTATAAGCGGTAGCGAGATTAGCCAACTTGATTATTTTGTATATGCAGCTAAATTTTATCCGCTTTTCCCTGCACTCATGTTTATCAGTGTTCTTTATATCTATGCATTGGTAGTTTTTATTTTAAAAAAAAGAAAATACCAATTTGCTTTTGTCTTATCAATAATCGGCATCATTTCACTAAGTTTTGTAGGGTACATCCTATATAAACCTTCAACATACGGTGGAAGGATTTTATTTATGCTGACAATGATTGGAATAATGGCCTATATCATGATTAGTTTGTTTATCTATGTACAAGTAAGAAAGAATGGGAAGATACTGGTGAATTAATATTGTACGAATTTATTCATCGAAAAAAAGACCACACCCGTAAAGTGGTCTTTATCTCAAATGAAACATACGCTGCGAAATTTTGAAATCATGAAATGTAGGACTTAAGAAAATGCATTCGTACGCAAAATTTAGGAGAGACAACAACCGTCTAAAACACAAACTTTATTCGTTTTTCCTGCACGTCCCATACGAGTTTTGCGGAGAATTCTTTTTCTTTACTTTTAAATCCTTTAATTTCATCAGTTACACCGTCTGCCAATAATTTTTTCACTTGGGTTTGTGTAATACTTTTACCGAGAATTTTTTTGGAAATGGTAAAATTACATTTATTCTTCTGGTAGTTCGTACAACCATAAAAGCTACCTTTATCGACTACTTGTCCATCACAAAATTTACAAGTACCTAGTTTTCTTGGGGGAACCTTTCCTTTTTTATATTCACGAGGAACGAAATCTTCAACAATATTTGCGTCAAATGTCCATTCCACTGCTTGTTTGGTCGTCTCTGCGACAAGGTGAGTAATCATCTTATTCGTCAATTCAATAAACTGTTTCGCGTTTGCTTTCCCCTCGGAAATCTCCTTTAATCGCTGTTCCCATTTTGCCGTCATTTCTGGAGAGGCTAAAAGTTCCTTACCAATTGCTGTAATTAAAATTTTTGCTTTTGCTGTTGCGTAAACGAGATTTCGTTTAATCTCAATATATTTTCGAGACTTTAACATAGTGATGATCCCAGCACGAGTTGCTTCTGTTCCAAGTCCTTCTGTTTGCAACAGTACTTTTTCCAGCTCTTTATCCTCGATATGTTTTCCTGCTGTTTTCATTAAAGTGATTAACTGTCCTTCTGTATACCGCTTTGGAGGTTGTGTTTTACTTTCTTTTACTTCAACTTTTTTAACCGTACCTGTTTCTCCTTTTTCCAATAACGGTAATTCCGGTTCTTTTTCCTTCTCATTCGTTGGAATAACTTTCCGCCAACCTTCTGACACTTGTACTTTTCCTTTTGATAAAAAAGTCGCTCGTCCATCGACAAGTGTAGTGACTGTCGTATATTCATAAATAGCTTTTTCATAATGTGCAGCAAGTAAACTTCGAATAATTAAATCATATAGTTTCTGCTCATCAGCACTTAACTTACTCGGATCTTTTACTTGTTCAGTTGGAATAATCGCATAGTGATCGGTTACTTTTTTCTCATTCACATACCGTTTATTATTACGAATGGAAGCCACTGGCAATGGGAAAAATTCCGCATAGTTTGATAGATGAGCTATTTTCTGCAAAATGTCTGGGAACATATCGGCCTCCCCAGGTGTTACGTAACGTGAATCAGACCGCGGGTAGGAGACGATTCCTTTTTGGTATAAACCTTGTAATACATCAAGTGTTTTTTTCGGTGGAAACTTAAATAATCGGTTCGCTTCAGCTTGCAATGCGGATAAATTATATAACATTGGTGGTTGAAATTCTTTATTCTCCCGTTTAATGTTTTGAATTGCGGCATCCTTCCCTTGGCAAAACTTTGCGATATTAGTCGCCATTTCAGCTGTTTTAATTCGTGAATCACCGTCAAGCTCCCATTTTCCTTTATATTTTTTTCCATTCATTAAAAATTCAGCAACGACTTCCCAAAAAGGCTCAGATACAAATTGCTCAATTTCTAGTTCTCGTTTCACAATTAAAGCGAGTGTTGGGGTTTGCACACGCCCAACTGAAAACACATCGGAAAATCCTTTTTCTTTTAATAAAATACTATATAACCGTGACGCATTCATTCCAACAATCCAGTCACTACAAGCTCGAGTATAGGCTTCGAAATATAAATTTTTCGTCTCCGTTTCATCGAGTAGATGACGAAACCCTTCTTGAATCGCTTTTGGGGTTAAGGAAGAAATCCAAAGGCGTTTCATTGGTTGTCGCGCCTTTGTAAGCCGTAATATATTGCGAACAATTAACTCACCTTCACGTCCAGCATCTCCAGCATGAATGATCTCGGTGACGCGGGAATCATGGACTAAATTTTTTATGATATTGAATTGTTTTGCTTTATCTTTTGTTACTTGGTATTGAAATTGGGATGGAATCATCGGTAACGTGTTTAATGTCCATTTTTTCCATTCGGGGTTATATTTTTCAGGGGGAACGAGCTCACATAGATGACCGATAGCCCATGTGATAAAGGCACCATGGGGAAAAAGATCGTTTGGTAAGATTTCAATATATCCTTGTCCTTTTTTGTTTTTAAAAACAGAAGCGAGTGTTCTTGCTTGGTCTGGTTTTTCCGCGATAATTAACTTCATCTTTCTTGTCGCGACCTCCGTTTCTACTACTTGACTATGAATTTATTATAAAAGTTGCAGAAAAAAATACAAGTGATTTCATCATTTACGTTGGGAGACCCGACTTTAGTTGGTTGAGTCCGTTGACAGAATGAAAGGGAAGATATAAGCGTTCGATAAAATGTTCCTGTTCTCAATCACCATTGGAATAATTGAAGAAGTTGATTTACAATAAAGAAGATAACGATTAAGGTCTACCTCATGAAGTAGGCGGTGTGCTACCTGTAAAATGTTTGATAAAATGAAGTTGGAGGAGGGGAAAGAATGAAGAAATCTTTACAAGGAACAACAACATTACATAATGGAGTGAAAATGCCATACTTTGGACTTGGTGTTTATAAAGTTGAAGATGGAAACGAAGTCATTCAGACCGTAAAAACAGCTTTAGAAGTTGGCTACCGAGCGATTGATACAGCCGCTCTGTACAATAATGAAGAGGGTGTCGGACAAGCAATTAAAGAAAGCGGTATTCCTCGAGAAGACCTCTTTATTACAACAAAAGTTTGGAATACAGATCAAGGTTATGATAATACATTAAAAGCGTTCGATACAAGTATGAAAAAACTGGGCCTTGATTACCTTGATTTATATTTAATCCACTGGCCAGGTAAAGATAAATATGTTGAAACTTGGCATGCGTTGGAAAAATTGTATAAGGATGGTCGTGTCCGGGCAATCGGAGTAAGCAACTTCCATATCCATCATTTACAAAAACTAATGGAACAGTCGGATGAAAAACCTGTAATTAATCAAGTAGAGCTACACCCGTATTTATCACAAAAAGAATTAATTACGTTTTGCCAAAACGAGGGGATTGCTGTTGAAGCATGGAGTCCACTAGGTCGAGGGCGGTTACTAAATGATCCAACATTAGTAGAAATTGGGAAGAAATACGGAAAAACAGCTGCGCAAGTAACTCTACGTTGGCACTTACAAAATGAAGTCATTGTTATTCCAAAATCCGTTACACCGTCAAGAATTAAAGAGAACGCAGAGATTTTTGATTTTGAATTAACAGAAGAAGAAATGAAAAAAATTGATTCATTAAATAAAAATGAACGAACTGGAAAAGATCCGGATGAGTTTCTTTTCTAATTACATTTCTCTATTCAATGAAGTTCCGACCTGTGATTCGTATGAAATACATTGAGATTAGCGTTGGGCATCTAGAAAGTCATTTTTTCGGCTTTTAGATGTCCTTTTTATGTCTTAAAATTTATGATATTTCTCCATTGTTAAACGATCAAGTGATAAAAAACGGTCATTTTTTATGAAAGCAATGATAAAGTTGTGTGTAGAAGGAATCCTTTTAAACAAACAGAAATATGAGCGTAATAAGTATTAAAAATGAGGGAAACTTATGAATAAGTGAATAACTATATTTTTATAAAGAGGGTTCAAATGAGAAGGAAACGTAATATTAGAAATAGGCACCTTATTTTAATACTAAGTATTATCTTATTAACCATTTTCAGTAAATCTTGGCGTGAGATTCCAAAGTTTTATAGGAATATGGTTTATGTCAGTTCAATGAATGCAATTTATTATATCATTTGTAAAAGACATCTTGTTTGGGAGTTCGTCCCAACTGGGATTAGTTGGATGTTCATTAGAATGGTCCATATACTAATCATCACTCCACTAATCGTACTCGTATTTTTATCGAAAATGCCAAGTACGTTGTTCATGCAATGTATTCATTTTGTTAAATGGATAATTATTAGTACGGCTGTTGAATATTTCATACATAAAAAGCACTTAATTCTTTATGCTCATGGTTGGAATGTTTTCTGGTCAGGAGTCATTTACGCAAAGATGTTTTTGTATAGTCATTTGTTTACGAAACGACCAAAATCCATATTCCTGCTTTCTTTCTTTTCAATGACTTTTTTTATCATAAAATTTAAAGTTCCATTGAAAATAAAACACATTTCAAAGAATTTTGAGCCATTAGTTGATATGTATTATCATACAAAAGGAGGGATTCTTTTTACGAAGCGTTTTTTTGGCAAAAAAAGACTATTTTAGCAAATAGGAAAGTAAAAATCTTCCAATTTCTACTTTCCTAATACATATAACGCACAGGATCAAACAGCTATATCAAAGCCGATAAACTCTCTTTTCGTCCTATAGGCTTAAGCGACTTGAGTTTACTTTATTTTTCACCTAATAAATCTGGAAAATCATCTAAATAAGATGCCTCCACTTGTACTTTTTCTAGTGTCAACGGATGGGTGAAAGATAAATATTTTGCATGTAACGCTTGACGGTAAAAAACGGGTTGGCCTCCATACAGCACATCGCCGAGTAGGGGATGACCAATATGGCTCAGATGAACCCGAATTTGATGGGTACGACCAGTATCGAGTCGGCAAAGAATTTGGCTCTGATTATTCCTTGCATCAAAGGAAATCACTTGATAATGGGTAATCGCGTCTTGACCATTTTTCGAAACCCGTCTTCTCGTTGGATGATGTCGATTGCGACCAATCGGAGCTTGTATTGTTCCTCTCATTTTCTCAAACTTACCGTGAACAACGGCTGTATACGTTCGTTTTATCCGCCGTTCCTCCAACATTCGATCAAGGATGCTACCGACAAATGAAGACTTTGCAAATAAAATTGCACCACTTGTATCTTTATCGAGACGATGAACGTGTTGCACCTTCCCGCGTTCGTTTTTTTCTTGTAAATACGATACAATCCCGTTCGTCAATGTGTTTGTCTCATCTCGTGTGTTTGGATGGGTTAATATGCCAGCTGGTTTATTTGCAATTAACAAAAAATCATCTTCATACAAAAATTGAATGTCTTTTTTTGTACGAGAAAAATTAGCATGATGTTCATTAAAAATATTTTCAATCAACATACAATCACCTGAATGGATTACTTCTGAAAAAGGAACAATGCGTTCATTCATTCCAATCGCTTTATCCATGCGCAACTGGTGAATCCTTTTCTTTGGTAGTTGCCACACTTCTTTAAGTAATTGTTCAATTGTCAAGCCATCCCAATCGTCTGGAATGATTAATTGCAAATGATTATTCACTTTTTTTGTCTGAACCATTTTATCACCTAATATGTAGTTTATTCGTAGTTTGGTTAAATTTAGGGAAAATTGTTGTAAAAAGGCAAGTTTTTCTTAAAATCTACCAAAATCTAACTGTTTTTATCTATAGTACCTAAAATTTCCACGGAGTCCTCTCTTGTTCAACTATCGAATAACTGTTATCTTATACACAAAGGGTAATCATTAAGACTATGATCCCAAATTTGTATAACCACTACTTTTAGAAATAGTGACAAAGGTGGGCTGATATTTTGAAGATTGTATATGCTTCAACCTCGGAGCAAGAGAAAAAAATTAATTCTTTAGTTGAGTATTTTTACTCTACTATTTTACCAAAGTATTTTAGCGATAAGGACATCAATCAGTTTATTCAAATGAATTTATTGAATGTTAGCGGTTCAAATGAGTTGTCTGGAACGTTAAAAGAAGCGTACCAAATTATTTCAAGTTTGGAAACGATTTGTTTTCTTATCGAATCAAAGAGCCTCAGAGAAGATAAGTATCAAGAGATGTTTGATAAAAATGTTCACATATTAAACCATCTTGGCTTATCATTTCCGTTTTCATACGAACAATTCCTTAGTGAAAAAAATGTATCAATGGAAATGGGAAGTATCCACGTAAAGGCTGCGAATCAATGGTTAGTATAGAAATGTGGTGATACAGTGATTAAACGTTTAGTGATCACAGGATATAAGCCCCACGAGTTAGGAATATTTAACCCCAATCATCCAGGTATTCCATATATAAAAAAGGCGATTAAGAAACAGTTAATTCCACTACTAGAAGAGGGGCTTGAATGGGTTCTTCTGAGTGGACAATTAGGTGTTGAAACATGGGCTGCAGAAGTAATTTGGGATTTACAAATGGATTATCCAGAACTAAAATATGCTGTAATCACCCCATTTCTTGACCAAGAAAAGAATTGGAATGAAGATAAGCGAGAGAAATACGAAGAAATTTTAATGAATGCAGATTTTCATTCGACAATTACGAATAAACCATATAAAGGACCTTGGCAATTTATTGAGAAAAACAAATTTTTTATTCGAAACTCAGACGCTTTACTTGCCGTTTATGATGATGAAAAAGCCGGTTCGCCACAATTTATATTAAAAGTAGCAAAAATGTACGCGGAAGAACATAATTACGAGTTGATATTAATTAACGCATATGATTTACAAGTTTTAATAGAAGAAGATATGTATAGTGATGGGTCAGCTTAAGAATAAGGTCTTTACTAAAATATTAATATGGTAACAAAACAGCGGGAACCTAGTGCAAGGTTACCGCTGTTTGGTTTTATTTTAACACATGTTCTTTAAACCATTGTTCATATTCTTCTTTTTTGGCATACCCATCGAAACGCGCCACTTCTTGTCCATCTTCAAAATGAATAATTGTCGGTGTCCCTTCTAAATGATAATCATCCCAACCTCTTTCATTTTCAAGTACATCATACATTTGTAAATCAATATTTAATTCCTTCGTTAAAGGGACAACAACTGGTGTCGCTTTATTACAGTATGTACATTCCGGACTATAAAAATAAACCGTTGTTGATTCACCATCTTTCAGTTTATCTTCTAATTCATTAGGTGAGATTGTGTTTTTATAATAATCATCATTATTTTGTGTTTGATTTAAAAAACCAATGGCGACAAAAATAACAATAATTATTCCTAAAAAGATAACGATTTTTTTCAACTGTTCATTCCCTCCATTGTTTTTCTCCAAATCATCATGCTTAATATAAAAATAATAATAAATGCCGTTAAAGCTAGAAAGGGGATTGTTATAAATCCAAACCAATCAATATATTGGGCGTGACAGGGGATACGACCGCAAAACAATGACCCTTCTTTCGTCAATAAAAATTTTTGTAGAGAATAATGATAAAGGGAAATAGAACCACCTATAGCTGACAAGATCATTGTGTAGAAGCTGATTTTCCAGTCTTTTTTTACATAAGCAATACCAAGTATAATCGTCAATGGGTACATGAAGATTCGTTGATACCAACAAAGTTCACATGGTTCAAATTTCCGGATTTCAGAAAAGTACAGACTACCAAATAATGCAATGACTGCGATAGCCCAACTGAGAAAAAGATACTGGTCAAATTTTTTATTTTGCAAAATACCACCCACTTTGAAAAAATGCTTATACATAAATAAAATGGAAATTTCTTATATAGAACTTACGATTATGACGAAGAGGTTATACTTCATCATACTCTTCTAATAAAGGGATAAACTTAAAAATATTTTAGCATATGTAAACAAAAACCGCTCTAATAAAGTATGGATAATTTGAATTTTTAAAGAAAAAATATAACTAAACATCGCCTGTTAAAACATTTGACTGATTTTTAGGGATTAGGAATATAAATTTTCCAATTGCAACTTTCCTATACGCATAAATCCAAATACGGTCCTTGGTTACCTATAGGCTCGAGCCTAGAGTTTTTTTAAAAAACTTTGTTGTTCTCAAGCAATCGTCACACTTTGGAAAATAGCACAAAAAAAAGACTGCTTATGAATATGTTATTCCGTAAACATACGCGAATAAATTCATAAACAGTAAACAGTGTTTCTTTCGTTTTTCACCAGTTAAACGGAATAGAGTACGTCTTGTTGCATAAGGGTTGCTTGATCATTTGCATAATCTACATATTGTAACAAATTATATAGATGCTCCTCTACAATCAAATCATCCTTTTGATAGTAGTAAGCGTGCAAAAAACGTTCAATTTTTTTCGATAAAATGTCATCCTTTGTGCGAACCATCAGTATTAGCAAATTATCCCATTGGGAACGATATGTGTAAAACAGTGCACGGTCATAATCTGCTTTGTTCATGTTGTCCCTCCTCGCTAGGAGTTAATAATAGTGTATGTCGAAATGAAGTTATCTTACAAAGTAAATCTTTACAAACATGACAAATAAGAAAAAAAGATTGAACAAGTATATTCGAGCATTTTCAACTGAGAATCGGCGAATACGAATCGCAGTGACAATGAAACATAAATTGGAAAGGGAACATCATCGTGAAAAGAATTCAACTGTTGATTATCTTTTTCATTTTTTTCCTAATGTTACCGAGACCCGGAGCCTCTTTAACATTCAAAAAGGACGATTACGACGTGAACGAGTTACAAAAAGACGTATCCAAGTTGAAAAATCAATACAATGATGTACTAACGATAAAGCAAATCGGGACAAGTCATTTCCACCATCCAATTATAGCGGTGAAACTTGGCAAAGGAGATCATTCGATTTTACTAATTGGTTCCCATCATGGAAGAGAGTGGATTACGAGTAATTTACTTATGGAGATGTTGGAGCAATATACACACGCTTATGTATCGAATCAAAAAATAGGGAAGTATGACGCAGCTATTTTCGATAAAGTTTCTATTTGGTTCGTACCGATGTTAAATCCAGATGGCATCCTCGTTCAACAAGGGAAGTTATTTAATCATAAGCTCTTACAGATGAACGAGGGAAGTAAAGATTTTAAACGGTGGAAAGCAAATGGAGTGGGGATTGACTTGAACCGACAATATCCAGCTGGTTGGGAGAATGTTCCAAGTAGCTTACAGCCATCGTTTATGGAATATAAAGGAAAAAGGCCTGTAGAGGCAAAAGAAGTGCAGGCCTTTGTAACATTTGTAAAAGAGATAAACCCATTATCTACCATTAGTTATCATTCGTCAGGACATGAGATTTTTTGGCAATTTGGGGATAGACAAGATATCGTTCGAGATTATTTTTTAGCAACAAGTATGAGTGAATTAACTGGATACTCTTTATCAACTCCACCAAAAGAAGCATTCGGTGCAGGATTTACAGATTGGTTTATCGAAACGTATGGACGACCTGCATTTACATTCGAACTAACCGATTTCAATAAAGAATCAAATCCGCCAATGACATACTTGCCAGAAGAATGGCGACGAAATCAATTTGTTGGACTATATCTTGCAACAGAAATGGCTGAATCTCTTCAAAGTAAAAGAAAGTGAAGGCTATCACAGTAAATGAACATATGAAATCAACAACATTTAGCACCGACCAGTTATGAAAGAAAGTGACTGGTTAGTGCTACTATATAAAGATTATTTAAACCTCTCCAACTTTGAGAAGAAATCAACAACGAATTGATAAAAAATTTTTTCAGAAGGGGCCAGTTCCCGATTTTTCGGGATAACAATACCGACCGTTCTTTTCACCTCTGGATACGTGATCGGTATTTTTTTCGTCATTCTTGGAATATTATTTATGAGTGTATTCTCTGGCAAAATACTAACTCCAATTCCAGCTGAAACAAGTCCCTTAATCGCATCAATATCTTCCCCCTCGGAAGTAATCTTCGGCATAAAACCAGCCATTTTACAAGCTTCGATGGCAATTTTTCTTAAAATAAAACCATCTGAAAACAAAACAAAGTCTTCATCTTTTAAATCACTTAAAACAAGTTGATTCCGTTCAGCGAGATGATGATGATGTGGTACGATGGCATAAAACTTTTCTGAGAATAGAATGTGAACGTTTATATCTTGATCTTCTTGTGGGACAGGACCTAAAAATGAAATATTAATATCACCATTTTTCACCGCTTTACTTAAGTAGGCATATGACCCTTGTCGTAAATGAAAATTAACGGATGGGAATTTTTTCTTAAAATTGGAAATGATTGTCGGTAATAAATTATTGACAAAACTAGAAGGATACCCAATTTTTATTGTTCCGTGCTCAGGATCTAAATACTCATCAACTTTTTCCTTTGCAAAGTCGATTGCTTGCAAAGCTTTTTTTATATGAAATAAAAAGGTCTTTCCAATTTCCGTTAGTTTTAAATTTCTACCAACTCGTTCAAACAACATAACACCAAGCTCATCTTCCAGTTTCGAAATTTGAAGACTAACCGCGGATTGAGCGACGTGTAAATGATCCGCCGCTTCAGTCATATGTTCCCGTTCCGCGACTTCAACAAAATACCGTAATTGTCTCAGTTCCACAGCTCTCCCTCCTTTCAATCGTAATTTGAGATTATTTATACTCATTATCATAAATGATTTAAATGAATTTGAAAATGGAAAAGGTTAAAAGATTGCATCGAATTCGGATACAATGTCGAGAAATAAAACCTTGCCATAAAACGAATCATCATTTTTGTAAAATCTTCATAAATTGTAGGTAAGGACACGAATAAAACACTACCTACTAATATAGAAGGAGGCGGAAACATGAGACAGGAAGATAATCTTGCTTTAGAGAAGGCAATCAGTGAAATTACAGAGATTGCAAAAGGGTTTGGACTCGATTTTTACCCGATGCGTTACGAAATTTGTCCAGCAGATATTATTTATACATTTGGTGCATACGGTATGCCAACCCGATTTTCCCACTGGAGCTTTGGTAAACAATTCTTTAAGATGAAACTACATTATGATTTAGGACTAAGTAAAATTTATGAACTTGTCATTAACTCAGACCCCTGTTATGCTTTTCTACTTGATTCCAATTCACTCGTACAAAATAAATTAATCGTCGCACATGTACTTGCCCATTGTGATTTTTTCAAAAATAATGTCCGGTTCAAAAATACGAAACGAGATATGGTAGAAAGTATGGCAGCAACAGCAGAACGAATTCGTCAATATGAGATTGAACATGGAAAAAAAGAAGTGGAATCGTTCATTGATGCAGTTTTGGCAATAGAGGAACATATCGATCCATCTCTCGTCCGGCCAAATCTTGCATGGTCAAAGGATGATATCGAATATGAAGAGGAAGAGTCTACTATTTCAACTCCATACGATGATTTATGGAATTTAGATAAACGGAACGAGGTAAAACCGAAAAAAACAAAAAAAATGAAGAAATTTCCACCACAATCAGAAAAAGATTTGCTTTTATTTATTGTTCATTACAGTCGTGAGTTGGAAGAGTGGCAGCGTGACATTTTAACAATGATTCGTGAAGAAATGCTTTACTTTTGGCCACAACTCGAAACGAAAATTATGAATGAAGGTTGGGCATCTTACTGGCATCAACGAATTTTACGAGAAATGGATTTAACAAGTGACGAAGCAATTGAATTTGCGAAACTGAATGCCGGTGTCGTTCAGCCTTCAACGACAAGTATTAATCCATACTATATAGGATTAAAAATTTTTGAAGATATTGAGAAACGTTATAATAACCCTACGGAAGAAATGAAAAAGCTAGGTATAAAACCAGGGTCAGGGCGAGAGAAAATTTTTGAAGTACGTGAACTTGAGTCCGACCAGTCCTTTTTACGAAATTATTTAACGAAAGAACTTGTCATGGACGAAGATATGTATCTTTTCCAAAAACAAGGAAGAGATTATAAAATTGTTGATAAAGAATGGGAGCATGTTCGTGACCAACTTGTCAATATGCGGGTAAACGGCGGATTCCCTTATATAACAGTGGAAAATGGAGATTATATGCGTAACGGAGAATTGTATTTAAAACATCACTATGAGGGAATTGAACTTGATCTTAAATATTTAGAAAAAGTAATGCCATACATTTACCAATTATGGGGTCGTAACGTGCATATGGAAACAGTCGTAGAAGAAAAGCCAATACTCTATAATTACGACGGTCGAAGTGTTCAAAGAAGATATTTGTAAAATAATTGAAGAAGCTGGTTTCTAGGTTTTTAGAAATCAGTTTTTTCATAAGGAGATGTTTCAATGATTTGGGTCTACTTATTAATCCCTGTCATCATCATTGGCGGGATTGCCGTTTATTTTGAGAAAAAGTCGGGTATGAAACCACCTACGAAAGTTAGAGAAAAACAAATTGATAAGATTGCTGAAAATAAACGAAACCACGAAAATCACCATAATGGAACATTTCAATAAACCCTCTTTAAAAAAATGTAACTTTACAAAAGCAGATTTTCCCCTCATTCTATTCGTTGGGATGAATGCATGAATGCAAGAAACACATTTGTATTTGACTTCGTATCATTCTTTCTATATAATATCCTCGTACAAACATATATTTATTCAATGATAGGGAGAGTAGTGGTGAATTTTCGTCTAAGCGAGCCGAAGTTGGTGAAAGTTCGGTACGAATGTCGTCATGAAGCGCACCCTTGAGAAAGTTTACTGAAATTAGTAGGTAAACTCGGGATAACCGTTATTTTTTCAAGCTGGCTAATTCATTAGCAAGTAGAGTGGCACCGCGAGCACAACCCTCGTCTCTATATATATTATAGAGATGAGGGTTTTTTTATCGTTTTTTAAGAAAAAATATAAAAATATGTATCTTGTTTTAAGGAGGAATTATGTAGTGGATGATAAAACAGTCGTTGTCTCACTAGTTCATGAAGCATTAACGAGTAAAGGAATCGAATCGTTATCAAAAGAATCAATCGAAAAAATGATTGAAGTACCAAAACAAATGGCATTAGGTGACTACGCTTTTCCTTGTTTCCTACTTGCAAAAGAATTGAAAAAAGCACCTCAACAAATTGCAATCGATCTTCAATCAACTATGCAACACCCATTCATTCAAAAAATAGAAGCAGTAGGTCCTTACTTAAACTTCTTTTTGAATAGAGAAGTAGTAGGTGCGGAAGTCGTCAGTGAAATTATTGAAAAACAAGGTGACTACGGTACGTTAGCAATTGGGAACGGTGAAAATATCCCAATCGATATGTCTTCACCAAATATTGCTAAACCTTTTTCTATGGGGCATCTCCGCTCAACAGTGATTGGTAATGCACTAGCAAACATTATGGAAAAAAGTGGCTATACTCCTGTAAAGATTAATCATTTAGGTGACTGGGGTACACAATTTGGTAAACTCATCACCGCTTATAAATTATGGGGAGACGAAGAGAAAGTAAAAGCTCAACCGATTCAAGAGTTGCTTTCCTTATATGTCCGTTTCCATGAAGAAGCAGAAACAAAACCTGAATTAGAAGACCAAGGCCGGGAATGGTTTAAGAAATTAGAAGATGGTGATGAAGAAGCAACATACTACTGGAATTGGTTCAAAACAGAATCATTAAAAGAATTCAATCGAATTTACGAACTTTTAGGGGTGAGTTTTGATTCATATCATGGTGAAGCATTCTATAATGATAAAATGGATGCAGTCATTGAGGAATTAGAAGAAAAAAATCTGTTAACAGAATCTGATGGAGCAATGGTCGTTTCGTTAGATGAATTTGATATGGCACCAAGTCTTATAAAAAAATCCGATGGGGCAACATTATACATGACTCGTGATTTAGCTGCGGCCATGTACCGGAAGCGTGAGTATGATTTTGCAAAATCATTATATGTTGTTGGTGCAGAACAATCACTTCATTTTAAACAATTAAAACTTGTATTAAAGAAAATGGGGCACGATTGGGCTGACAATATGCATCATATCCCATTTGGTATGTTATTAAAAGATGGGAAAAAGATGTCTACAAGAAAAGGAAAACTTGTTCTATTAGAAGAAGTTCTCCAAGATGCGATTGACCTTGCTTTAAAAAATATCGAAAGCCGTAACCCAGATCTTGAAAATAAAGAAGATGTTGCTCGCATGGTAGGTGTTGGTGCTGTCATTTTCCATGACTTGAAAAACTTCCGGTTAAATGATATTGAATTCTCACTTGATACGATGCTTACATTCGAAGGTGAAACAGGTCCATATCTTCAATATACGTATGCACGAGCATGTTCATTGTTAGAAAAAGCAAGTGGACAAACAGTTTCTTCTATTTCACCCGAAGCCTTTGGCAATGAAAAAGCATGGGCAATTGTATATTTACTAACAAAATTTGAAGAAGTGATTCAAGCAGCCTTTAATGAATTTGACCCTTCACGGATTGCAAAATATTTAATTGACTTAGCACAAGCATTTAATAAATATTACGGATCTGTGAAAATTTTAGAAAATGATGCACAACTAGGCGCTCGGTTACAATTAGTCGAAGCCATTACAGTTGTCATAAAAGAAGGATTACGTATTCTTGGTCTTGGTGCTCCACAAAAAATGTAGAATGAACGTAAAAAGCCGTGCATGTATTCGTGCATGGCTTTTATTACATTTAAAATATGGTCATGCATATTTACAGAAATTGATTTAATAAATATACACAAGACCATTTTTTCCTATAAACATGTTCAAAAACTTGTCAAATTTCTAGATTAGAAGTATTATAATGATATAGTCATCTGATGACCTTATCACTTAACATGTGATGCATACATATTTATTGGGGATATTTTGTTAACGCTTGCTTTATACTATCTACTGTTAAGTTTAACATTTCTAGCTAAATAAAGTTCAAGATAAGGGGTATCGGGAAATGGAATATAAACGGATTCAAACAAAGAAGATTTATGAAGAAGTAGCTGACAACATCATGCATATGATTAAGGATGGAAAATTAAAACCAGGTGACAAACTCGAATCGGTTGAAAAATTAGCGCAAAATTTCGGTGTTGGTCGACCAGCAATAAGGGAAGCATTAAATGGTTTACGAACAATGGGACTGATTGAAATGCGTCAAGGAGAAGGGACATATGTAAAAGATTTTGATCCAGCAAAATTCACCCTTCCAGTTACGACTGCATTTTTAATGAAACAAAAGGATGTAAAAGAGTTATTTGAAGTTCGGAAAATATTAGAAGTTGGTACAGCTCGTTTAGCAGCGGAAAATTGTAAAGCAGAAGATTTAATTGCCATTGAAGAGGCGATAAAAGTGATGGAAAACTGTGATGGGGATGAGAATCTTGCACAAAAGGCGGATGTCGATTTTCATCATGCCATTGCAAAAGCAACCCATAACCATTTACTAATTAGTTTGATGGGAAGTGTCTCGGATTTAATTTCTGAAACGATTCGTGAAACTCGAAAGCTATTATTATACTCAGAAAATTACTCAGAGCAATTAACTAGAGAACATAAGCAAATATTTGCAGCAATAAAAAGTAAGAATGGTGAACTCGCCAGTAAAAATATGTTTGATCACTTAGAAAATACAGAGACAGTACTATTTAAATATATTGAATAGCGTGGGTTTACTTGAAAATGAATCTTACAATCTTAAGAGGTGACAAAGTGTGAAAGTATCATTATTCATCACTTGTGTAAGTGATATTATGTTTCCAAATGTTGGTAAAAATACGGTAGAAATTTTAGAACGACTTGGTTGTGAAGTTGATTTTCCTGCAGCCCAAACTTGTTGTGGTCAACCAGCCTTCAATAGTGGGTATTTAGAAGAAGCGAAAGCCTCTATGAAGCAAATGATTCGCGCATTTAAAGATTCTGAGTATGTTGTCGGTCCTTCAGGTTCTTGTGTCGGTATGATTCGGGAGTACCCTCATGTCTTTAAAGGTGATCCAGAATGGGAAAAACCAGCACAAGAATTAGCTACAAAAACGTTCGAATTAACCCAATTTATTGTGGATGTATTAGGTGTAACGGATGTTGGTTCGACTTTTAAAGGAAGAGTGACTTATCATCCATCTTGCCATATGACACGGATTTTAGGGGTAAAAGATGCACCAAAATTACTTTTACAAAATGTGAAAGGGATTGAATTCATTGAACTACCATCAGGTGAAGATTGCTGTGGCTTTGGTGGAACATTCTCCGTGAAAAAACCAGAGATTTCAGCCGAAATGGTAAAAGAAAAATCACGCCACGTTTCAGAGACGGAAGCAGATTATTTATGTGGCGGTGATATGGCTTGTTTAATGAATATCGGTGGTCGAATGCAAAGAGAAGGAAAAAACGTCCAAGTTATTCATATTTCGGAAATATTAAATACGCATAACTGATAAGAGGTGTAAGGAAATGAGTTTAAAATTAGAAGATATTCCTTTTAAAGATGGGGTTAAAAAAGGGATTGAAAATGAATTCATGCGGAGTGCTGTTGCTAGTGCTCAAAGACGTTTTCGTGCTGGCCGACTAAGCCAAGCAGAAGAACTTGGTAATTGGGAAGATTGGCGTAAACTAGGGGAAGAGATTCGCACACATACAATTAACAATCTCGATTATTATTTACACCAATTAAGTGAACAAATCGAGAAACGTGGGGGAAATGTCTTCTTTGCAGCAACAGCAGAAGAAGCAAATCAATATATAAAAAATGTTATACAAAAGAAAAACGCTAATAAAGTTGTAAAATCTAAATCAATGGTAACGGAAGAAATCGGGCTCAATTCCGCTATAGAAGAAGCTGGCGCAGAGGTCGTCGAATCGGATCTTGGTGAATGGATTTTACAATTAGAAGGTGACCATCCATCCCATATCGTTACCCCTGCATTACATAAAAATAAAGAACAAATTCAAGAAACTTTTACTAAAAAAAGAGGCTATACTGGATCTAGTGAACCAGAAGAATTAGCAGCATTTGCTCGTGAACAATTACGAAATGACTTTTTACAAGCAGATGTTGGTGTTACGGGTTGTAACTTTGCGATTGCTGAATCGGGTACCATTACTCTAGTTACAAATGAAGGAAATGCCGATATGGTTTGGACAGTTCCGGATACGTTAATTACAGTGATGGGAATGGAACGCATCGTCCCAACTTGGGAGGAAATGGAAGTACTCGTTGGCTTATTAACTCGATCTGCGGTTGGACAAAAATTAACGAGTTACATTACTGCTTATACTGGTTGCCGAGGCGACGATGAAATTGATGGTCCAAACGACTATCATTTAGTCATTGTCGATAACGGCCGGAGCAATGCACTAGGGACTGAATTCCAAGCAGCGCTTCATTGCATTCGTTGTGGTGCTTGTATGAACGCATGTCCGGTCTACCGTCATATTGGTGGGCATGCATATAACTCAGTTTACCCTGGACCAATTGGTGCTGTACTAACACCGGTACTTGATGGTTATGAAGAACATAAAGATTTACCTTATGCATCAACCCTTTGTGGAGCTTGTACGGAAGCTTGCCCAGTCCGAATTCCACTTCACGAAATGCTTATTTGGCACCGGCAAAAATTAGTTGAACGTGGAGATACACCTATTTCTGAAAAAATGATGATGAAAGGTTTTGAAAAATGGGGAGGAAGTCCATTCATGTACAATATGAGTACAAAACTTGCTCGACCAGCATTGAAACCGTGGACAAAGGATGAAGTTATTGAAAATGGACCTGGGCCATTAAAAGGATGGACAGCTGTACGGAATATTTCAGCACCACCGAAACAATCTTTCCGTTCTTGGTTTGAACATCGTCAAAAGGATGGTGAGGCATAATGGCTATCGTGAATCGTGATGAATTTTTAAATAAACTTGCTGGAAAATTAGGTCGTGACCGTAAGACAGAAGGTGTTGTTCGTCCACAATGGAAGGTAACACCACAATATAATGTATTCAAAGGTTTAGATGAGGAAGCGTTAGTTGATATTTTTGCTAAACAATGCAAAGCCATCCATACAGAATTTAAGCAAACAGATCGAAATCACATACAACATGTATTAAATGAAACAATTGAAGCGTATGGTGGTGAATCGATTGTTGTTCCAAACGATCCCCGAAATAAGGCGTACGGATTATTAGACTATTTTAATGACTTACGACCTAAAGTCGAAGTACATGTTTGGGATTATACAATTGGCAAAGAAAATGAAAAGATTGCTGAACGGGCAAACATCGGAATTACATTTAGTGATATTACATTAGCTGAAACTGCAACGGTTACACTATTTCATAATAGGGATCACGGTCGATCGATTAGTTTACTACCAAAAAATCATATTGCTATTATTCCAAAAAGTACGTTCGTTCCACGGATGACCCAAGCTTCTGCCATTATTCATGAAAAAGTTCAAAAAGGTGAAATGGTGGAATCTTGCGTTAGCTTTATTTCTGGGCCAAGTAATAGTGCGGATATAGAAATGAAACTGATTGTCGGTGTGCACGGACCTGTTCATGCGACGTATATTTTAGTAGAAGATTAAGTAGTATATACTTATCGAACTAACTTTTATGAGTTTGTTTCTCTTTATAAAAAAATGACGGGTGATGATCCCGTCATTTTTTTAGCTATTAGGAAAGTAGAAATTTTCCAATTTCTACTATCCTTGTGCACTTAAGCACACAAGGAAGGCTCTAGCACCGAAAAATCTTTTTCGGAAAACTACGGCTCTTGGTTGTCTGAAGGCTCGTTTTTCTTTATTGGACTACCATGGAAAAAAGAACGGTAGAAGCCCGATTTGCGGTGGAAATGGCTACGAAGGTAACGTAGAACGGCTGTAGAAGCCCAAATCATGGTCAAAAAAGAGGAAACGGTCATCAAAAGCAGTTGTAGAAGCCCAAATCGCCGTGAAAAAGGATAAAATGGTCATCTAGAAGGGGTGTAGAAGTCTAACTCACGAATAATCGAATGGAAGTGATCATGTACCACATCCACACATGCATACCAAAATAATCAAACAACAAAAAACGGACAAGCCCATTCATATTGATGCTTGTCCGTTATGTTATTCATATGAGCGAATTCGAATTTCACTTTTAGGGTCAAAAAAGTGTGCTTTGTTCAATTTATTTTGTTTCCTCTGCAGCTTTAACTCGGAAACGATAGATTTGATAAAATAACAAGGCAATCACGGACAAAATCATACCTGAAACATATGGAAAACCAGCACCTAGGGCAAAAAGCGTACCACCGAGTGGAGGTCCAATAATTCGTCCAAGCGAGTCAAAAGAAGAAAGTAAACCGGTGACACTTCCATGACCAGCAGTTGATGTTTTCGTCAGTAGTGCAGATACAGTCGGTCTAATTACCCCATTCCCAAGTCCGAAAATAGTTAAATAAATGGCAGCCGTTATAAAGTTATTTGTTAATAATATGAATCCGAAACCTAGTGCGGAAACAACGATACCTGTCTGAATTATTTTTCCTTCACCGTACTTTTTCGCTAATGGTCCGATTAGTCCACCTTGAACAATAGCCCCAGCTAATCCCATAATCATAAATATATAGCCAATTTCTCTCGTACCTAAATTGGCTCTATCTGCCGCAAAATAAGCGAATGTTGCTTCAAGTCCAGCTAGTGATAACGAAACGAAAAATTGTAGGATAAATAAAAGAGTATTGGATCCACGAAAAGCCGACCATCTACTAGATTCTTCCTTACTTCTAGATTTATCACGTGCTTCTTTCGGTAAAGATTCTTTTAAAACGATGAGCACAAGGAAAAATGTTACAACCGATGTAATCCCTGCTAAATAAAAAGGAAGATTTAAGCGAATATCTGAAAAGATCCCACCAACAGCCGGACCAAAGATAAAACCTAAACCAACTGCAGCCCCAATTAACCCCATTCCTTTACTACGATTCTCTAGGGTTGTAATATCGGCAACATATGCCATCGTGGTGGGCATATTGGCAGATGATAATAGTCCACCAATAATTCTTGCGGCAAATAACATCCATAGCGAACTTGCTACAGCCATTAAGAAGAATGAAAGACTGAGGCCAAAAATACCGATGAGCATAACTGGTTTTCGACCAAATCGATCGGAAACTTGACCCCAAACGGGTGAAAACAACAGTTGCATTAACGAATAAACTGCCATTAACAGACCAAGTTCTGTTGGACTTGCACCTAAATTTTCCGCATAAAAAGGTAAAACCGGAATAATAATCCCAAATCCTACCATTACTAAAAACATGACAAGAAATAATATGGGTAAAGCCTTCTTATTCTCCATTGTATAAAAACCCCTTGTATTGTTGGTTTCAATGTCTAATTAAACCAATCGTTCGATTAAAATAATCAAGCTCCATCGTTCTATTCATATCTTTACTCATTTACTGTTGATGGCAATCTTATAAAATAGGAGACAATAATCTGGATATCGATTCTTTAAACCGGATTTTAAGCGGCCTCTGTAAATATTGATAATACGTCAATCTTCTAGATTTCGTTATATCGTTGTTGAAAATCTCTACTAACTTTTTCGCCGTTGGTGTGTCATAAATAAAGGCATTTACTTCAAAATTTAACATAAAACTTCGTACATCAATATTTGCTGTTCCAACTGAAGCGGCATTTTCATCAACGACAATCATTTTAGCATGGATAAAACCATTTTCATAAATATAAACATTTGCCCCTGCCTTCAATAACTCCCCGATATAAGACAACGTTGCCCAGTAAACAAACATATGATCAGGTTTATTCGGTATCATAATTTTCACATCAACACCAGATAAAATCGCAATTCGTAAAGCATCAAGAATACTTGCATCAGGAATAAAATAAGGAGTTTGAATGTAAATAGATTTTTTAGCTGTAGAAATCATCTTAATATAGCCATATTTAATATGTTCCCATTCGGAATCGGGCCCACTCGTTACAATTTGTACAGGTATGTGACCATGATGGGTATGATCTGGAAAATACTTTTTGTCATAATAAATATCATTTCTTGAAGAGGCTTGATTCCAATCGAGTATAAATCGAATTTGTGTCGCGATGACTGCATTCCCTTGGATTCGCAAATGAGTATCGCGCCAATAACCAAACTTTTTATCAAGACCTAAATATTCATCCCCAACATTAAAACCACCAACGTACGCAGTTTTTCCATCAATAATAACGAGTTTTCGATGGTTACGGAAATTCATTCTTAAGTTCACTAACGGAATTTTTGAGGGGAAAAATACTTCAACTTCACCACCAGCTTGTTTCAATCGGTTAAACGTACGCTTTTTAATACGGCGTGATCCCATTTCATCATAAAGGACACGAACTTCAACCCCTTGTTTCGCTTTTTTTACTAACAAATTAATTAATTTCTTACCTAATTCATCATCACGGAATATGTAATATTGCAAATGTATATGTGATTTCGCGTTATCAATATCGCGGAATAGGGCTTTAAACTTATCTTTTCCATCAATAAAAATTTGAATATCATTATCTTGAGTTAATAGTGCGTTGTTGTTAGCAAGGAATAAATAAATAAGATCTTGATGGCTCTTCATTTCATCTGTAACCATCTCATATTTTTTTTCCTCGATGCCTTTAATTTGATTGTTAATTAAATCATCAAGCCCAATCTTTTTTAAATCTTCCCATACAAATAATTTTTTTCGTTTTAAATTTTGGCCTAGTATTAAATAAAGTACAAATCCGACAAGTGGAACGAAAAATAATACTAAGAGCCATGCCCAAGTAGAACCAGGATCTTTCCGCTCTAAAAATACGACAGCTACAGCTAAAAGAAAGTTTAAAAAGAAAATGGTACTAATCAGAATCGTTAAAAGGTTCATATAATTGCTCCTACTCGTCAAAATATTTTACGAAAAATGTCATATTTTCGTGATAACTATCTATATTATAATAACCTCTTTTAAACAAAATGAAAAATAAATGGTTCTTACAAAGGGGGGTGAGCCAACAATTCTAAATTTAGGAAAAAATTTGTTTAATTTATACGTATTTTTTGTTATAATACAATTAATACTTACCTATTTCTATTTTTTGTAAAGAATTGAGTCCGAACATCATAATAAATTTTTGATAAAAGTTTATTGTAACCCGGAATGGTTCTTAATTTACAAGAAAATGGGGTTGGAATAACGTGTATATGATACAAAATAGATATAATAAAAATAAAATAAACCCTTCACCTCTTCATATTTTTAACCAATCACTACAATACTTATCTGAAGCAATGAATATCCTCATTATAAGAAGTACGACTCAGGGGATTTTTAAATATGTTTCTCCAAATTCCGCTTACATTTTTGGTTATGAAAGTAGTGAAATGGTTGGACAAAAAATAACGTCCTACCTCCATGAAAAAGATAAAGATCGAGTACTTCAATTATGTCAACGTGAGCTTCATTTGTGGGAAAACGAGAAAATTCTTACTTTACGATTAAGAAGGAGCGATGGAGTCTATATTTGGAGTGAGTTTCGAATTTATTTATTGAAAGACATGGACAATAACGTAAGCGAGATTCTATATATTATAAAAGAAAAACCGTTAGCTAGCGAGGAAAGTTTATTACAAAGTGATAAATTGGCAGTCGTTGGTCAACTTGCAGCTGGTATTGCTCATGAAATACGGAATCCGTTAACATCATTAAAAGGCTTTATTCAATTAATGAAATCTGACCCAGTAAAAAATGATCATTATTTAGAAATTATGGAACACGAAATTGATCGCATTGATAGTATATCAAACGAACTACTCATTTTCTCTAGTCCAAACCACCTGAAATTTAAAAAACATGATTTACAGGAGATTTTATTATCTAGTTTAACCTTAATGGAAGGACAGGCATACCAAAAACAGATTAATATCCTATTCAATAAATTGGATCAACCGGTTTATGTTTATTGTGATGGTCAAAAATTAAAACAAGTAATAATCAATCTAATAAAAAATGCAGTTGAATCAATGGAAGAACCTGGAAACATTCATGTAACAATAAGAAATAACGGTGAGGAAGCAATGCTTTCAATCACTGACGAGGGATGTGGTATTCCTGAAGAACTCCTCGATAAATTAGGTCAACCGTTTTTTACGACGAAGAATGGTGGAAATGGTCTTGGTTTAATGATGTGTTATAAAATTATCGATGAACATCATGGGAAAATAAAAGTTGAAAGTAAGCTTGGACTCGGAACGACTTTTACGATTGTTTTGCCTTTAGATGAGTAATTTTCTAAGGTTGCTATTCATCCTACCTAAGAATACGTGATTGTATCCTTAAAACGGTATAAATCTTTTTTGCTCGCGTGTCTTTAGTAAATACATGTAAAAAGGGGATGGCAAAATGAACTTAAGTTTTGGGGAAATTGTAATTATTTTAATTGTTGCCGTACTTATTTTTGGACCTTCAAAGTTACCAAAGTTAGGAAGAGCAGCTGGTGAAACATTACTTGAATTTAAAAAGGGTATGAAACAAGTAATGGAAGACGAGGATCAAGTTAAAAAGAAAACAGATGGATAATGTACATATTAGGAAGGCCTCCGTAAATGACGGAGGCCTAATCCAATTTATTTAGTTTTTAATTATAGGTTATGACCAGAAAGTTGTTGTTGAGCCATAGAAACTAAGCGTTTCGTAATTTCTCCACCTACAGAACCGTTTGCACGGGAAGTAGTTTCTGCACCAAGATTCACACCGAATTCTTGTGCAATTTCATATTTCATTTGGTCTAGAGCTTCTTGTGCTCCTGCTACTACAAGTTGGTTTGAGGAATTGCTTCTGTTTGATGCCATAAGTTGTCTCCTCCTAAATTTTATTTGCCGGGATTAAAGTATATCCGGCTATTTTTTGTAATCAACATCTACCTTTTTTGTTGATTGGTTTTGTTGATTACATTTCTTATTGTGTGTAGAAAACTATTTTGTATTCGTAAAAGTAAAGGTAGTTTTTGCCAAGAGCAAATTTGTGATAATACCGTTGCTTAATTGTAATTTTCCCTATTAAAATTTTTATATGAACATATTTAAATAAGAAAGAGGCAAAATAAAGTTGACATGAATGATTTAGGAAGGAATGTTCATATTGAGAATATGCCCAGTATGTAATGCTTTCGAAACAATTAATAATCAATGTTCAAATTGTGATGAATTCATGGTTGATGAAGGGAAATTGAGTGATTTTTTTGATGACTACAGTCCTTATATGGAAATTGAAATCATGCGACGAGAGGATGGGTTTCCTAATAATTTTAAAGAAGCACAGTGTGTTCATCTTTTGCAATGTCCAAAGTGTGGGAGACAGGAAACGGTTATGATTCAAGAATAACGAACGGAGTTATTACAGTGTGATGCTAAAGAACGCAATACAACGAAGGTTCTAGAGGGGGTAATAACTTTTTAAAAGAAGTGTGTCCATTATGAGAGAGGATTTCCTGTTATTTATACAAGTTGAGGATATTCCATAACGATAGAGGGTTTTTAGATGAAGGTATTCATTAATAATGAGCTTTTACGTGCCCTAACAAGAGGCAATGGACAATAAAGGACACGTAAGCTTAAGTCGAGATGGGGAAATGGAATCTTGCTACTACATCTGAACTCCCTGAAAATATTCAAGCACCAAATTCACTGCATAATTAGATCAGTAAACATTTTCTCCGGTGTTTGGATAACTGCATTTGTTAATTCTACAGCAAAAAGCATGACATACTTATTAATGAGCTTTTCGTATTTAAGTAAATGTGGATGTTTAAAAATAGAACGGCCAGGTTTCGCATTTGCTTCAAACATCCAAATTTTCCCATCTTCGTCAATACCAATGTCAAAGCCAATTTCCGCGATGATTCCATCCATTTTTTTCTCTAACTGTTCACTTAATAAAATGACTGCGCGAACTAATTTTTTCGTATAATCTTTTCGTTCCTCATCATTAATAAAAATCTCATCTAAAGTTTTTACTTCTCCACCGGCCATTACATGTGTAGTAGGGCTCCCTTTGCCAGATAATTTGCAGGCAAGGACTGTTGCAACCCATTTCCCTTCTGGATTCTTATTTGTATGAATACGAAAGTCTGCAAATTGTTGATTAAAACGAATGAGTTGAATGCCTTGTTGGATAATATAAGGTTCACTTATTTTCTCTTGTAAAAAACGATATAAAGTAGTGTTATGTGTGAATTTAATTAAACGGTTCTGACTATCTTCATCCCGGAAACGTACAAATATCCCTTCATCTGTTTGCTTAATTTGAAAAATACCAGCACCTGCACTTCCTTTATCTGGTTTTAAATAAATATAGCCAAACTCGTCTAACATCTCTTTTAATAATGTATCATCTGAAAATTGAACGGTTTTCGGTAAATACGTTTTTATACTCGATTCTTTAACAAGTTTTTGATACACTTCCATTTTATTAAAAAACCTTGGATTAAACCATGGAATTGCATATTCATCTTGGAGTTTCCTCTTTAATTTCTTTATTTGAGCTAAGTTTTCAACAGTACGATTTGGTAGCCGATCATAAATTACGTTTGGAAGAGGAAGGTCGATTTGTTTCCAATGATTATTCGTATAAATAAATCCGGAAACAATACCATGTTCCCAATTAATATGTTGAATACCAAAGACGATAGGAAGCACACCTAATTGTTCATAATTAGCGAAAAGTCTAGATAAAGAATAGGAGCGATTTCCAATTGGATTATCAGGGTATGACGTAAAACCAGCTGTAAAAATGCCAACAATCGGTCCGATAAATAGTGTTCCTTCTTTTTCGAATAAGTGAAATTTTAAAGGGATGTTTGGAATATGAAAAGCATTGGCAAGAGCTCTAGATAAAGTGATTTTCTTTTTTTTAGTTTTCTGTGCTCTTGTTTTACAAGGAATACTTAATGACCCAAACGTAACTGTATGAATACGAGAGAAATTCAGTTCCTTTGGATAGTATAAAACTTTTTCATTCTCTTCATTTATTTCAAGTGGATAAGAATTAATCATTGTAGCCTCACCTTTCTTTTATGATTTCGGGAAATTTTTGGCATAATCCGTCATGTTCAATGTAATTAGTCAATTCCTTTCGATTGTTAGGGAGAATTTGCTCCATTCTTGAACAGTCGTTATAATGTAAGGATGGAGCAATTAAATATGTTTAAAGTCTAATCGTAGTAGGGGACTTCATTGGATAAGTGTAAGCTTTTTACATTAAGCTGTTTTCTTAAAGATTATTGCTTTTAAAGAAAAAATTAGGTATTGAAGTAAGGCTGTACCCTAACGTAACGCGTCCACCTTAGCGGATAACAATAAAGTGTATGAAAACAGCCTATAATTACATCGGATTCATCTAGCATAATATATGAACATTCGCCCATTTTGGTGAAACATCTGATTTTTTATCATATTAAACACAAATTTTTACAAATGAGACAACAGAAAGGTCGATTCAAATTGCATACAATCATGATGATTTTGTTTATGGGAATTGTTGGTGCTTTTATTGGTGGGTTAACAAACTCCATTGCCATTAAAATGCTCTTCCGTCCTTATGAGGCTAAGTATATTGGTCGGTGGCGTCTTCCCTTCACACCTGGACTAATTCCAAAACGCCGAGAAGAACTGGCCATTCAATTAGGTAATATGGTCGTAAACCATTTATTAACACCAGAAGTCATTCAAAATAAATTATCTGAACAATCGATACATGAAGATATTCAACAAGTGCTCGAAGAAAAGGCACACGCTTTTTTTCAATCAGACCATTCAATTGAAGACTTGTTTGAACAAATAGGGGTAAAGAATTTGGGTGAACAAGTTGATGAGAAATTTTATTCTATGATCATGGAAAAAGTTACAGAATGGGAAAAAACTCATGGAGAGCAGTCGTTAAGAGAACTAATACCAACTACAATTTGGAAAAAATTGGACAACCAAGTCCCTAAAGTATCTGATTATTTACTAAATCATGTAAAACAATTTATTTTAAGTCCGAATGGTTATCATTTAATGAAGCAACATATTGATCGCTTTTTTGAAGGGCGGGGTATGATTCTTGGGATGCTTCAATCTTTTCTCGATAATCGTAATTTAATTGAACGGATTCAACAAGAATTAGTGAAAATTGTCGATCATGAAAAAAGTATAGCGGCTGTCAATCTTGTGCTTCAACAAGAATTAGATAAAGTAAAAGGAGGGACTGTGAAAGAAACAATCGAATTCCTGTTAACAGAACAAGATCGAGCGAATCTACTCATTTCTGTTAAAAAACGAATCTCTCTTTCGCAATATGTAAGACGTCCGGTTCGTACCTTTAACTTTTCCCAATTCGAAGACCTAATTACGAAGACAATCATCCCCACAATTTTACAAAATGTATTTAGCAAAATGGGTCTGTTTGTTGAAAAATGGATGAGGAAATTAAATATTCCCGAGCTTATAAAAAGACAAGTTGATACGTTTACAACTGAACGGTTGGAAGAAATGGTTTTAAGTATTAGCCGCCGAGAACTAAAAATGATTACCTATTTAGGTGCCTATTTAGGTGGACTAATAGGGATTGTTCAAGGCATGATTGTTATTTTATTTGACTAATTTAGGTAAACTTTTATCACTGTCTCGCATTTTATATCATAGTTTGTTATAGTTAGAGAACATGGGTTAAAGAGGACCTTCATTTCTCTTTCAACAGGGTGTGGAGTTTCTCAAATATTTTTTAGGAGGTCCATAAGTATGGCAGGAAATATTTTTGAGACAGCAAATACTTTAGAACAAGTTATTCGCGACAGTGCTGAGTTTACTGAGTTAAGATTGCACTATGCAAATTTGTATGCAGATCAAGAAGCAAAAAAATTATTCGACGATTTTCGTAACGTGCAAATGAATTTACAACAAAAACAAATGACTGGTCAACCAATTAGTCAAGAAGAAGTTATGCAAGCCCAACAAATGGTATCAGTTATTGGTCAAAATGAAAAAATTGCTCGTTTAATGGAAGCAGAACAAAGAATGAGTGGCGTTATTGCAGAAATTAATAAAATTGTTATGAGACCACTTGAAGAATTATATAATCAACAATAGGTAATAAAATAGAAAAGCCTATCGTAGCAAGGAATATTTTGTTACGATAGGCTTTTTCTATTTTTAAAGTCTTCCCATTTCCATAAGCTCCACTTCACAATTTTATCGTACAGCGAAAGCTAGACTAATGCTTAAGCTAAAATCACGGCTCTCGTCTCACCAAGGCTTGTGGCTAGAGTTTTCTTTAACGAACCCCCTTCAATTGTTCTATATTCTTCAATGTTTTCATAGGTATAGATATAAGTAAATGGCCAAAACCGACAACATGATTGGCATAAGGGGGCTTCAAACATGATTTATCGATTACTTGCGATGAATATTGACGGGACTATTTTACAATCGAACGGAAAATTACATAAATCTGTAAAAGATGCGGTGGAATATGTTCAGTCAAAAGGGGTTACGGTTACACTTGTTACTTCTCGTAATTTTGTGTTTGCTAAACGTATCGCAAAGGCGTTAAAGTTACAATCAATGATTATTGCACACCATGGTTCATTTATTGCTTCTACATCGGATCAAGCATTATTTGTAAAACGCATCGATGAGCAAATCGTTTATGATATTGTTCGTCTATTAGAGTCGTATCCATGCCATATCCGAATTGTACATGAACGTTATTCTATTAGTAATGTCCCGATAAAGCAAAATATTGTTTCGCGAGCAATTATTGATATGAATAGTTTTTCGAGTTACCATCATCAATTTGTTGAAAATATTAGTTCGTATGTAGAAGAGGAACAAATTCATCCAACCCACATTGAAGTAGTCTTTCATAATAGTTCGGTCGCAAATGAAGTTAAGACGGCTTTACAAAATATGTATTATGAAGTGGATTTACAATTATATGGTAATCAACTAATTATTCTGCCAAATAGTGTATCGAAACTAACGGGTTTACTATATACGTGTGAAAAGTGGAAAATCCCGCTTAATCAAGTAGTCGCAATTGGTAGTGATCTGGATGACCTTGATATTATAGATGCTGTTGGGTTAGGTGTCGCTATGGGAAATGCACCGCTTGAAGTGAAAGACAAAGCGGATTGGATTACACGTTCGAATAATGAGCATGGGGTATCTTATATGGTTCGAGAACATTTCCGAAAGCAACAACCTATTGGACTTATTGACAAAATAAATAGTACAAAAAAATAATAACGATTCTGGTGGCAATCCTATCATGGTTTGCCACCTAATTTCAAGCTGAAGCGCACGATGAATTTTCTCAAAAGGGTAAGGACATTCACCCCCATTTTTTTCATGGTTACGCAAATTTCATCTTAGAGGTATAAACTTATCAGAATAAAGGTAAATATTTTAATTTTATAGAAGGATTCTTTAACATAATAGAGAATATATTTTGTGATAAGATTTTTTGTTTATACAATATGAAAACGGTTGCAAAGAGGAGATGAGTAAAAATGATGAATACCCCTTTAACATTAACACAGATGGTTGAACGCGCAGAAAAATTTTTCCCAGAAAAGCTTGTTATATCCCGAACTTCAACTGGAATCCAACGCTTTACGTATAAGCAGTTTGGTGAACGGACGAGACGGTTAGCAAGTGTTTTAGCTCGACTTGGCGTATCAAAAGGTGATAAGATTGGTACTTTTGCATGGAATCACCACCGTCATTTAGAGGCTTATTTTGCTATACCATGTATAGGAGCTGTCCTGCATACAATAAATATCCGTCTTGCCCCGGATCAAATTGCTTATATCATTAACCATGCAGAAGATCGGGTACTGTTAATTGATGACAATCTACTACCGCTTATTGAAAGTTGTCGCGATGAATTAAACAATGTGGAAGCTTTCATTATTATGACGGATCAAAAGGAATTACCGGAAACGTCCTTAAGTCCAGTGTATCATTATGAGGAGTTGCTAAATGAAGGTGATCCGGCATTTGCATTTAAAGAAGATATCGATGAAAATGACCCAGCCGGAATGTGTTATACATCGGCTACAACTGGACTGCCGAAAGGGGTACTATATTCTCATCGGGGCATTGTTCTGCATAGTTTTGCTCTCGGATTAGCTGATGGTGGATCCGTTAGTGAGCGCGATACAATTATGCCGGTTGTTCCAATGTTCCATGTAAACGCATGGGGGCTTCCTTTTGCTTGTGTATGGTTTGGTGCAAATCAGGTGTTACCAGGTCCAGCATTTACACCTAAAGTGCTAGCAGAGTTAATCGAAACTGAAAAGGTAACTATTTCTGCCGGTGTTCCAACAATTTGGCTTGGTTTATTAAATGAATTAGAAAATGGAAACTACGACTTCTCTCATGTTCGTTACTTGTTATGTGGTGGTTCTGCTGCGCCTAAAGGAATTATAAAAGCGTTTGAAAAGAAATACAAAATTCCATTTATGCACGCCTACGGGATGACAGAGACGACGCCACTTGCATTAATTTCACGTTTAAAGAGCAACCAGGAGAACTTACCGGAAGAAGATATTTATGAACTAAAAGCAAAGCAAGGTATTTTAGTTCCAGGATTAGAAATGAAAGTGATTGGTCAAGATGGGGAAATTGCGTGGGACGGAGTGGAAATGGGTGAATTATGTCTACGCGGTCCATGGATTGCCTCGGGATATTATAAAGATGATCGTAGTAAAGATGCTTTTAAAGATGGATGGCTTCATACAGGGGATGTTGTCACAGTGGATAAAGAAGGATTTGTTAAAATTGTCGACCGTACGAAAGACTTAATTAAAAGTGGTGGCGAATGGATATCTTCGGTTGATTTAGAAAATGCCCTTATGGCCCATGAAGCTGTTTTTGAAGCAGCAGTTGTAGCAATCCCACATGAGAAGTGGCAAGAACGACCTGTTGCATGTGTTGTTTTAAAAGATTCGTATAAAGATAAAGTAACAAAAGAAGAAATATATGAATTTTTACGACCACAGTTTGCGAAGTGGTGGCTTCCAGATAAAATTTTATTTATGGAAGAAATTCCGAAAACATCGGTTGGTAAGTTTTTGAAGCGAGCATTACGAGAGAAGGTAAAAGAACAATTGGCATTACAATAGTTGCCGCTATTTAAAAAGTACGTGTAATCATCCAATCTGCTGATAGCTATACCCCTTACCTAATAATTGATATGAAAGAATATAATCAAAAATGAAAACCCGAGAATTCGAACCGTTCAATTCTTGGGTTTTTATGTCAAAATACTTTCCTATAAAATTAACTTTTTGGACAAAAATGTAGATTATTATTTTGATTTTTTATGACAAATAGTTTAAAATAATTATTGGTAAATAGCTTTTATTGTTTAGTTTTTCACATACAATATTATCTACCCGTGGAAAGTGAATAAATTTGTGACTTTTAAAACATTTTATGAATAATAAGTGTAAGGGGTTACAGATTAATCATTTATTTTCCATAATGGAGATATAGCTCTAATTTTCCTTGTTAAAAAATAATTGACCTTTAATGGAGGGAGAATGAATGTCTAAAGTATTGGAAGAAGAAAATGTACAAAAATCATTGCCTCAAGGTGAGCGTGAACTTTTAGATCAACTGCTTAATCCCGAGGTTCAACAATCATTAACAACTTTGGTTGAACAACTTCCAAAGTTGACTGAAGTAGTTACATTTTTAACAAAAAACTTAGAAATTATAAAATCACTTGCAACAGATGAAGTAACGAAAGCCGATACGGTTGGAGCAATAAAAGAACTTGCTGAACCAGTACTTGAATCTGCAAAAAAACTAGCTGCAAATGTCATTGAAGCGAAAGATCGTGCAGAAGAAAGTCAAGAAGTAATCGGTATTTTTGGTTTGTTGAAATTAATGAAAGATCCTCAAACGCAAAAATTATTCCGTTTCTTAAATGCTTACTTACAAGTTACTGCGGAACATGACAAAAAATAACTGCATACAAATTGTGAATGGTAATAGGAAAAGATTTTACATAATAAGAACGGAGGATTAAACATGTCTAAGCATATCGTTATTTTAGGTGGGGGTTATGGCGGTGTTTTATCCGCATTATCAATTCGGAAATATATGGACGAGTCGAAAGCGAAAGTTACTGTAGTAAATAAATATCCTACCCATCAAATTATTACTGAGCTACACCGACTAGCTGCAGGGAATGTTTCAGAAAAAAGAGTTGCGCTTCCATTAAAAAAAATATTTAAAGGAAAAGCAATTGACTTAATTGTAGCTGAAGTTGAATCATTTTCCGTAGATAATAAGCAAATTAAATTATCCAATGGTGATACACTTAACTATGATGCCCTCGTTGTTGCGTTAGGAAGTGTAACAGGTTACTTTGGTATTCCAGGATTAGAAGAAAATAGTATGGTGTTAAAATCAGTAGACGATGCTAACCAAATTCATCGTCATATTGAAGAAAAAGTTCGCCAATATGCGGAAACAAAAAATCCAGAAGATGCTCGTATTCTAATTGGTGGTGGCGGATTAACGGGTGTTGAGCTCGTTGGTGAAATTGCCGATCTTCTTCCTGAACTAACGAAGAAATATGGTGTAAGTCGTGATGAAATTAAATTACAACTCGTTGAAGCAGGGCCAAAAATCTTACCTGTACTTCCAGATACATTAATCGAACGGGCACAACAAAGTTTGGAAGCTCGCGGTGTTGAATTCTTAATTGGTCTTCCTGTTACAAAAGTTGAAGGTAATGTCGTTTACTTGAAAGATGGTAGCGAAATTAAAACGAACACATTTGTCTGGACTGGTGGTGTTCAAGGCAATCCGTTAGTTGGTGAGTCCGGTCTTGAAGTAAATCGTGGTCGCGCAACTGTAAATGAATATTTGCAATCGACTTCTCATAGCGATGTGTTTGTTGTTGGAGATAGTGCAGTTGCCTTTGGACCAGATGGTCGTCCTTATGCACCAACAGCACAAAATGCATGGCAAATGGGTGAAAATGCTGGATATAACCTTTATGCATTTTTAGAAGGTAAAACAATGGAAGTATTTAACCCAGTAAATTCTGGTACATTAGCAAGCCTTGGTCGTAAAGATGCGGTTGCATCTGTTGGAGCAAATGCAACTGAATTAAAAGGAATGCCAGCATCACTTCTAAAAGAGGCAAGTAATATGCGTTATTTATCACATATTAAAGGATTATTCACATACGCATACTAAGAGAGAAAAGCTGTCCAGGTAGTAAAATACCGTGGGCAGCTTTTTAAACGATTTAACGTAAACGTTTAATAATGATTTAGTTCTTGTTATTTAAACGTGAAATAAAACGAGTTTTCCTTCTGGAGATACACATCGATGTGTTTTCTCTAAATATCCCTTTTCTGTTAATAGTTTTTCAGCTAATTGTTTTGCCTCGTCGTCTGTTTTTGCCTCAATGTTCTCATCTAATAATTTTTCCCCATTACTTTCAAAAGCAGTTACTTTATAAATAGACATGGAAAATCCTCCTTATATCGAAAATTCGTAAGTTTTAATAAGTGTATAAATAAATATTCGACAATCTTTCGGAAATTCCTCTATTCCTCTCTAGATTAATAGGCAGAAGCACAATTATCATGTACAAGTTGAGGGAAAGTACTCGAGTTAATATGATGTATTGAATAGAAATAAAAAGGGGAGATGCCTATGTATCAAAGTTATTATCCGTTTTATGATGATTATGGAAATGAGGAGTATTTAAATGTTGATTCAATACCATACCAGATGGAAGAATATGGTCAGGACGCTTATGATATGAGACAATTGAACCCGCCACCATTTTTCCCTGGAGGAGTTATGGGTCCCAAGCAAGGTCCACCAAGCTTTTCCCCTCCGTTTGGGCAACCAAGTAGTGGAGGAGGTCAGCAAGGTCCCCCGTCTGGACCACCACCTTCGTTTGTTCCAGCGCAAACACAACAAGCAGGGGTATTTGCGGTAGACCCAGGAAGTATTCGCCGTTGTATGTTTAGATATACGTATGTTTGGCTTCACAATGGTCAGCAGTTTTGGATGTATCCTATATTTGTAGGTAGAAGATCGGTATCAGGTTGGCGCTGGACAGGATATAGGTGGGTATATTTTGGAATTGATTTACGTCAAATCCAATCTTTCACCTGTGTTTAATTATTTTTAAGTCTTGGATAATAGGAAAGTAAAAATTATTTAATTTCTACTTTCCTTTCCTGCATAAGAAAGACTTCGGAATCATAACTTTACAGCCCAAAAAAAATTTTCTGTACACGACGACTCTCGTTACACCAAAGCTCGGACGATTGGGATTTTTATAAACAATTTAACTAAATGCTGAATATGTATGAAAGGTCTTGATTTTTGCATGCAGAAATGGGAAAATGATGGCATAATAAAAGAACGTATATTCGTGTTTAAGAGTTGAAGAGGTGGAGGAGAATTGAAAAAAATTAAATTTATTCATTGTGCAGATTTGCATTTAGATAGCCCGTTTGTTGGATTAAGGAATCTACCTTCCAAAATCTATGAACAAACGAAACAATCAACATTTGCTTCATTTTCAAAAATTATCGATACTGCCATTGAAGAGATGGTTGATTTTATCATTATTGCTGGTGATATTTACGACGGGGAAGATCGAAGTATACGTGCACAACTATTTTTTCGGGAGCAAATGGAAAATCTCGCGAAAAAAGGGATTCATGTATTTCTTCTTTATGGAAATCATGATCATTTAGGCGGAAATTGGACAAAACTAACTTGGCCTAATAATGTACACGAATTCCCACCAACTGTAGAAACCATTCCATTTGAGTCAAGACAAGGTTCGAAAATACATTTTTACGGTTTTAGTTATTCGAAAAAACATGTAACAGAGCACATGATCGATTTTTATACGAAAAAAGAACAAGCCGATTTCCATATTGGGATTTTACATGGTCATGACTCTACTAATAAAAGCCATTATAGTTATGCACCATTTAAAGTAAATGAATTACTTGAAAAAAACTTTCATTATTGGGCGTTAGGACATATTCATAAATCTCAAATTTTGCATATGGAACCAACAATTCTATATCCTGGAAATATCCAAGGTCGACATAAAAATGAGTCGGGTGCAAAAGGTTGTTATTTAATAGAAATGGATGAAGCAACCACAAAGGTCGATTTTATTGAAACAGCACCCATTCGTTGGGAGAAAGAGATATTAGGAGAAGAGGAAAAATATTCGACATTTGATGAATTATATACGACCCTTCAAAATATAAAAGAAGCTTGGCGGGAAACCGGAAAGAATGTTTTTTTACAAATTTCCGTTCATCAAGAAGCGATTGCTGACTCCGTATTTCAATGGTTTCAATCAGAGGAAATGATTGAATTCATGCAAGAAGGAGAAGTCGAACAAACACCTTTCGTTTGGTTGTATGAATTATCGTTAGAAGAATCAGAACAAAGAAATGTTAGTGATGTACCTGATGAATTCTCGCAAAAACTGAAACAACAATTATATGAGTTGGATTTGCAAGAACCATTAGCAAGTCTTTACAATAATCCAAAGACACGACGCTTTTTAAATCCATTAACAGAGGAAGAACAACAAGACATCATTCGTAATACGGAAAAGATCATTTATCAATTACTAAAATTGTAAGTAAAGGAGGGAAATAATGGTCATCAAGGAACTACTTATTTATGGGTATGGAAAGTTTGAACAATATCATTTAAAGCTTGAACCGTACACATTTATTTATGGGAAAAATGAAGCGGGAAAGTCAACAATCATGTCGTTTATTCATAGCATTCTTTTCGGCTTTCCGTTAAAGCAGCAAGCTGAATTAAGATACGAGCCTAAAACGAGTTCAAAGTATGGTGGACAAGTTGTTATTGAAGATCCGACATGGGGAACGGTTCGGATTGAACGGGTTAAAGGGAGAGCATCTGGTGATGTTACGGTTAAACTTGCTGATGGAACCATTGGTGGAGATGAGCTGTTACAAGAACTTTTATGTGGAATGGATAAGGGAGCATATCAGTCAATCTTTTCATTCGATATCCATGGATTACAATATGTACATAAATTAACGGGCGATGATTTAACGAAATTTTTATTCTCAACAAGTGCGTTTGGAACGGATCAAATGATGGCTTGCGAGCAAATATTAAATAAAGAAATTGATAAATTATATAAGCCGAGTGGATCGAAACCAGAAATAAATGCTCGAATAGCACATTTGAAAATCACCGAGAAAAAATTAAACGAGGCGAAAAGTAAAATAGCAAACTATGAATCTTTACGAACAAGGCTAGAGTCAATAACAAATAACCTCCATGGCAAAAAAGAAAAATTGAAAGCATTGCAGAAAGAGATTGCTTCTAAAAAGGAATGGAACCGTATATATCCACTTATAGTAGAGAAAAAACAAGTACTTCATGAACTAGAAGAAATAGGTTCCGTAACATTCCCTAAAGATGGAATCATTCGGTATGAAAAAGCAATTGCTGAAAAAAATGCAATCAATAAAAGAATCAAACCAATGACAACACAACTGAATGAAATTGAACAACAATTAAAAACAATCCAGGTGGATGAACGGTTTATCGAAAATAAAGAGGAAATTCAATATATCATTGACGACTTACCCAACTACCGAAATAATGATGAGAAGCTGAAAGAACTACAAATGCAATTAGAACAAATAAATGAAGAAATAGCTCGAATTCAATCAAAGTTAAATATTGAGCGGAATCTTGATCAAATTCAACAATTGGATTTAAGTTTTGCTCAAAAGGATAAAATAACAAAACTTGTGTCAAAGAAAAATCACCTCATTGAACGGAAAAGAGAATTAGATCTCGAAGAAAATGAACTAGAACAGAAGATTCAGCAGCAAGAAGCATTTGTGAACGAATTAGAAAAAAGGAAAGTAAATGATGAGGAACTAGTCCATCTAGAAAACTTAGTAAAATCAGGTGGCACAACGAATGAAACAGAATATGAGTTCAATTGGGTGATTAGTCAACTACAGAATCTAAAAGAAACACGAGATTCAAAAAAAACACGGAACTTTATGTTGTGGGCTGCATTAAGTTTAAGTCTAGTACTAGTCTTTGTGTTATATTGGGTTGGTTTTAAAGATATTAGTGTGGGTGTCTTTATCGCTTCCATCCTAGTATCAATTCTTTATTTCTTAAATAGGAAAGCACAGAAAAATCAACAAAATGTTCTTATAAAAGAGCTCGAAAATAAAAAGTTAACATTAAAAAAAGAATTGGAAGAGTCCAAAAAACATTCAACAGAAAATGAAATAATGAATGAAAAGATTAGTCATGCCTATCAAGTGAAGAAACAAATCGAATTAGAGAAAATACGTTTAGAACAACTGCATCATCAATTTAATGAATTAATCGGGTCATTTTCTAATTGGGAAAGGGAATGGAAAACAACTGAACAGGAATTAATGGAAATTGGAGAGCAATACTTTTTCCCTAAGTATATGGCGAAAAATCATTTACTCGAAGGTTTTGAGCTTTTAGAGGATTTACAAAAAACGGCCATTCATTATTCTCGAGTTTTAAATAAAATCCATTTAATAAAAGCGAACCTACAAGAATACGAGAATAACTTAACGAAATTCAATTGGTTTTTTCCGAGTACGAATATGAACTATGAAGAGAAAGTTTTATTATTAAAAACGGAGCTTATGAAACAGCTAGACCAATTAAACAGTCGGGAAGAACGACTACGAAAAGTAGAAGAGCTAAACATTCAATATGTTTCACTCAAAACAGAACGCCAACAAGTGGAACAAGAGATTGAACAACTATTTCATCAAGCTCATGTGACAAATGAAAAAGAATATTATCTTCAAGGTGAAAAGGAAGAAAGAATACGTCAATTGAATAATCAGTTAACACTTGTCGATACGCAGCTAGCGAAAAGTACGTTACCACTTCCAAATTTAAATGAAGATCTTCCCCCAAGTATTGGAGAGGACGTTTTTAACGAATATGAACAATTACAAGCATCGTTGACGAAAGAAATTGAAAATCTAGAAACAGAACGAGCGGCGGTGTCTCTTGATTTAGCAGTATTAGAAGAAGGAGGCACATATACTGAGCTGTTACATCAATATCATCAAGAAAGGTATGAACTAAAAGAAGTGTCAAAACAATGGGCAGTCTATCAAACGGCACGTCATGTATTAAATAAAGCAATGGAAAAGTATAAAGTTGAAAGACTTCCACAAATTTTAACAGAAGCATCTACTTACTTTTCTACAATCACGCACGGAGCGTATAAGCAAATTTTTCTTGATCATAACCGGGATCAATTATTTATTGAGCGGAATGATGGAATCATTTTCATGCCTAAAGAAGTAAGTCAAGCGACTAGTGAACAATTGTATATAAGTTTACGCCTTGCACTAGCTGTGAAAACTCGTGAACATAATCCATTACCATTAATAATCGATGATGGCTTTGTCCATTTTGATGAGGAGAGAAGGCAGCAAATGATGAACATATTAGAGGAAATCTCTTCTCATATGCAAATCCTGTATTTCTCTTGCCATAAAACATTTACAAAATATTTTAATGAGGAGGATACGATTTATTTACCATAGGATGAGGTTTCATTGACGTGTTATACTTATTGTCAGATAATGTGAACTAAAATCACGAGGTTTCTCGACATATTTCTAAATAACTAGTAAGTTAAGGAGCGAAAAAGATGAATAACGGTATCCGCTTTTATGAAACTGGTGAGCAAGTAGAACAATACTTTTTAATAAAAACTGCGATAAAGGGAATTGCTAGCAATGGGAAACCATTTTTAACATTAGTTCTTCAAGATAAAACCGGCGATATAGAAGCAAAATTATGGGATGTAACTGAAGAAGTAGAGAAAATGTACGTGAATCAAACGATTGTTAAAATATTAGGAGATGTACAAAATTATCGTGGGAAATTGCAATTGCGCATTCGTAAAATTCGCCCACTACACCCACAAGAAGAACTACCAATTGATCAATTTATTGAAAAGGCACCAGTAGAAGCAGATGTGATGATTAGTAAAATTAACCAATGTATTTTAGAAATGACGAATTCGAAAATTCAACGTATAACAAGATTCCTAATTAAAAAATATGAAAAACCGTTTTTAGAATATCCAGCGGCAACGAAAAATCACCATGAATTTTACTCTGGTCTTGCCTATCATGTTGTGTCAATGCTTGACCTCGCAAAAGCAATTGTAAGTCTTTACCCTGAATTAGATAAAGATTTGTTATACGCTGGCGTTATTCTCCACGACTTAGGAAAGGTTTTTGAATTATCAGGGCCACTATCGGCGACATATACAATGGAAGGAACACTTCTTGGCCATATCACAATTATGGTGAATGAAATAGCGAAGGCAGCGGAGGAGTTAGAAATTACGGGTGAAGAAGTTACGGTTTTACAACATTTAGTTCTTAGTCACCATGGGAAAGCCGAATGGGGGAGTCCGAAGCCGCCGATGATTCGTGAGGCAGAAGTCCTTCACTATATTGATAATCTTGATGCAAAGATTCATATGTTAAATCGAACACTTGATAAAACGAAACCTGGTGAATTTAGTGAACGAGTTTTTGCTTTAGATAATCGTTCATTCTATAAACCTACTTTTTCAAAATGATATAGATATGAACAAGCTAGTCATAAAAAATCTCCTATTCGAATATATGTATATAAATGATAGATTTTGAAAAATAGGAGGTTTAATTATGGGGGTTCCATTTTGGATTTGGTTAGTTGTCGCAGGAATTGTAATTAGTGCATATATGACAATTCGGACAAACAGGGAAGAGAAGGAATTAGAAATAAAAGAGGCGGAACAAGAAGGAGCCATCTATTTACAACGGATGGAAGAAGAAAAACAAAAAAGAAAACAATACTCCCAAGAAGCTTAATAAAATAATCTTCAAAAGGTTGGTGTACAAAAAAGACTTCCACATTGGTTGAAAAATTGACCATGTAGGAAGTCTTTTTTGGCTAATAAGAAAGTATAAACTTTTCAATGTCTACTTTCCTAAACACTTAAGCTTACAAGAGGAAACTTTAGTAGCATACTATCAAAGCCGAAAATCCTTTTCTGTAAATAACGGCTCCTGCGCTCGGATAGTTGAGTTTTCCTTATTTCTCAAATTATTTTGCAGAACCTGTTTCAACAGGAGTGTTGAGAATATCTTTTAAATCTTTATCTTTAATTTTTACATCCGCTTTTTTAACGGCTTCATCAACTGCTTTTTGTACGATTGTTGAGTCAAGTTTCGCTTTTTTCACTTTATCTTTAAGTTCTGGCTTCATATCATCAAATGATTTCACATCTTTTTTATCTGTTATTTTTGTTACTTGAATAATATGGAAACCGTAGTCAGATTGCACAGGATTACTGATTTCATTTACTTTAAGTTTATACGCTGCTAGGACGAATGGACGAACAAGTTGATCTGGATTAAGATCGCCTAAATCTCCACCTTTTTCAGCAGTAGCTGTATCTGTTGAATATTCTTTTGCTAGTTTCGCAAAATCTTCACCCTTATCTAATTTTGCCTTTACTTCTTTTGCTTTTTCTTCATCAGCAACTAAAATATGACGGGCAGTGACTGTCTTAGATTCGATATTATATTGTTCCTTTAATTCCTCATCCGTTACTTTCACTTTTGCTTTACCTGCTTTTTCTTGTAGAAGAGAATATTCAAGTAAATCTTTTAATTGGTCTTCGTTAGATAATCCAAGTTGTGCTAGAAAACTTTGAAAATTATCTCCGTAAGCATCTTTATATTCCTTTAATGCTTTATTCACTTCTTTATCTGTCACTTTATATTTGTCAGATAATACTTTTTTGTATACAAGTTCTTTTAATGTTGCTTCCCCAGAACGTTCTTTCATTGCTTGATAAAATTCATCTTGAGTAATGTTGCCTGCGTCAGTCTCAACAACTGCTTTATCGCCATTCCCACATGCAGTTAAAGTTAGAAGACCGCAAGCTAAAGTTAAAGATAAAAGGTATTTCTTCTTCATCTAATATACAACTCCTAATCATTTGTTTTAATGCTTGTATCATTTTACCACAAAATTAACTATAACATAAATGCCAGAACAAAAAAATACTTTTTCAATGGTGTAAATATGAAACAAAAAAGGAAAATGCCTAATTTTTTATGAAAAAGTGGGTGTTTTCACTAAACAAATGACGAAATAATGACATAGGATATATTGAACTTGTTAAAGGAGGTATGACAGATGACAGTACAAAGATACAATCCATTCATATTAATTGTCGTTCTGTTTATTTTGTTGATTATTGTAGGGTGTTCCTATTTATAAAGGAAGCTGATGACTTACGATATATATGTAACATAATTTAAGTATATGTTCCTTTATCTTTTAAGCGGGTAATAAATGCAAAATGAATAAATTCCTCTATTAAAGGAGGTGTGTTTATGTCAGGAGGATATGCAGGTGCAGGTTTTGCACTAATCGTTGTATTATTTATCTTGCTCATCATCGTTGGTGCAGCGTATATTTGCTAAAAAGTATTTTGTTCATTTAAAAAAGAGGGTCATATGGAAAAAAAGTGGGCTTCCATTATTTGGAAAGCCCCTTTTGAATTTTCTTTATTTATTTCTTCTATGTAAACAAAATCTCTACATAAGAAGAAATAAGTAATATCATTGTTGCTATATTTGCTGTACGAATAATTTGATGGTGTTTTTCTTCTGGTATTTCTTTTTGAATGCAAAATCTAAACATAAGCAAATTCATGTAAAAGATAATGATTGTAGCTAAAAGAATAAAAATAAAGACCAAACAAGATCCCTCCCGTTGCGCCAAACTGAGTTTCTCTATTTCTCGAACACTACGATACATGTAGTTATAAATTAGTTGATAACGTTAATATTTCATATCCTTCATCATTTTCCTCAATAAAACACTTTGTTGGTGATTTCAATAACAACTTTAAGTAAATCATATCTCTAATACAAATCCCATTATGAAGAGAAAGCAAAAGTGTCATATAATGAACATAACTAGGAAATAAAAATATACATACTATTAATATACTATTTAAAATAAAGAAAGGCATTAATAACGCAAAGATATATTTCCATTTTACAAGTGCGACGGTGATTTTTATATTTATTAATGGGATCAACTGATAAAATCTTTTCCATCTAATTAAAAATTTCGATTTCATACTTAATAAAGTACAAACATGGATCATTTTATGAATGGGATAAATGCAAAAACTTAGTATAATAAATAAGAGAAAATCATTATCATTTAATGATTGAATATCAACAAGAAAAGAAAAAGGAATATAAAATGTAATATAGGAAGAAATAACTGTAATGATGGCTAAATGAATGACATGTAAATCTCCATAATAGTGATATAAATTAACTGATTTCCAACAATTCATGGAAAAACCTTCCTTTATCTGTAGTATAATAATAGTAATTGCTAGTACTATCAAACTAGGGAAACTTTTCAATAAATATGTTATTTTTTCATTTTATAGACGTCCCATTATCGTATATCAGTAGAAGTAATAGATAAATACCTTCATACTTTACAGCGGGATGAATAAAAAATCAATGGAATTTATATAAAAAAATTCTACTCCATTTGACAAACGTAAATAAGTGTTGTCTACTAATGCTATTAAGAAGGGAAAAGCTGGAACTTTAGCGAATATATGTTGAGGGAAAAATAATTTCTTAGTAAAGAATGAATGGTAAAAGGATGAAAACGAATGATTGAAGAAATGTGGGCACGAATTGAACGGTTAGAATATCATCAAAAGTTACTACTTGAATTAGTTGATATGGCCGAACATCCATTTACAAAATTAATAATTCGAAAAAATCTTGGACGCCAGGAAGTATCTGACTTTTTAGAACTATGTGAGAGAATGAACAATAAGCTACAAGAACAAAAAGCGGAAGGGTTTTTGAATTTTCATCCGCTCCTAAAGGAATTTGCTGAGGAACTGAACAAGAAATTGGAGGTAAAAGAAACAGTACAATCCTGTTTACAACAAAGCTTATATGTTGAATTAATGACTGAATTCAATAAATACGTATCTTAGACGACTTCTTTTTCTTTTACTTTTGTATCTTCTTTTTCCTTTTTTTCCTCATGATCTATATTTAGTTTTTCTATATCTGTATATGTTTTTTGAAATATATCCATGAAGTCATCCCCATAAATATTTCGAACAATTGTCATAAGTTCGAGAATATCAGGGTACTTCCCATAAATATCTTTTAACGGTTGTGCGCCCATTAAAATGGTATGTTTTGATGGGTCGTAGTTTTCTAATAACTCCATTACAAGTTGTTCACCTTTTTCCGTTAAGCGAATATACGTATTTCGTTTATCTTCCACTTTTTTAGAAAAAGTTAAATAGCCTCGTTCCTCTAATTTTTTTGAGAAATTGAAAGCAGTTGAGACGTGCATAACACCAAATTTGGCAATATCTGAAATGGATGCACCGTGTAAATGATAAGCAATCCATAAAATATGGTGCTCATTAATATTGAGATTGTAAGGTTTGATCCACTGTTGCCAATCCTTTTCGATGGATTTCCAAAGAGCTTTCCCTAATTGTGAAATTTTTTGAGTAAACAGAAGTGCCTCAAGTTTTGAAAGTTTTTCCATATAATCACTCACCTTCCATTAAGATTATTATTAAAGCTATGGTAAAAAAGAGAAAAGGTTTTTAAGAAGATATTATTGTTTATTGTGAAATCCATTTCAATATTCGGTGGTTTTCTCTTTCTTTACAAAATGATATGATGCATTGTTCATTGTATACAACAAAGCTTTATTGTATTATTCAAAATTCTACATGACCTTTAAAAAATCCTCTTTATTTTAGAAAAATTTTTTGTTTTTATAATATATATTTGCCGAAAAGTGAATATATTTAGTTTAATGAAATATTTTTTGCAATTTAATAATTGAAGGGGATATGAATGGAAGGTATTATCTTTGGCTTTATGGCACTTGGTTTTCTTTTGCTGTACGGTTCATTGCATTATGTATTTACAATCAGAAGGACAAAAAGCAACTATTATCAAAATAATTTACGGAAACAATTGATTGTAATTACGGCAGGTTCCGTCTTTTCTTTTAGTCTTGGGATTATTATTTTTATTTACTTTAAGTAAAAAAAGAACTTGGAAAATTAACTTCCAAGTTCTTTTTTTACCTTATGCGAATGTCATGTTACTTCTTTTCATTACTTTAGCAACGATTGGGTAGACAACTACAATAGCGATTGTGTTTAATAAAGATGTAGGAACAACGATTGTTGAAAATAATAAAGTGAAGCCACTAGGTAATCCAACAATCAATAATGCAGAACCAAGGAATATCGTTCCTGATACAATGGTGCCAATGGCTGTTAATACTGCATTACTAACAACGGAGCGGCTTTTTTTAACTACTAGGAATAAGCCATAAAATACGAAAGCCGTAATCAGTTTGTCGATGATATTTGGTATAAAACCGGCTGGGAATGTCGTTGTTAAGCCAGAAATAATACCTGTAGCAAGACCAAGAATAATGACATTTTTCTTATCTGGAAAAAGTATAATCGCCAAGAACATCATCAATAAACTGAAGTCTGGTTTCATCCCACCTGCACCGAAGCCAGGAATTATTGAATGTAGGGCTGCTCCAATCCCTACAAATAAAGCCATAATAACTAATTCTTTCGTTTTCATTACTCATCTCTCCTCTGCTATACTATACTATCTCTCTAAACAGACTCCTTTTGTGTCCTGTGACCAAAAGCGAGTTAGTTATAATCATTATAACATATGTTAAGTAGTTTTTAAAGTAAAAATTTTTAAATAATTATATATTGTTTCCGATTGTTTTTGCGATATTTTGTAAATCATCTTGAGAATAATCTTTTTCGTGAGTTTTCCATACAGCCCCAAATCCATCTCCATCTCCGTAACGAGGAATTAAATGGACGTGATAGTGGAAAACAGATTGTCCAGCAGATTCGCCATTATTGTTTAGTAAGTTAAGTCCAATGGGATTATATGCCTTTTTAATGGCATTAGCGATTTTTGGAACCACCGAAAATAATTTACTTGCTACATCTGGTGTTAATTCATAAATATTTGCTTGGTGGGTTTTTGGAATAACTAACGTATGTCCTTTTGTCACTTGTGAGATATCGAGGAAAGCCATGACATTTTCGTCTTCGTAAACTTTTGCTGATGGAATTTCGCCATTAATTATTTTACAAAAAATACAGTCACTCATTGATAATCCATCCTTTCCAATTTTCATACTGTTACCTATTTTATCATATATTAGGTTGAATGGGAAAAGATGCAAATGGTTGTAAAATATAAAGAGGCAAGGCCTATGTTCACTAACAAGTGAACACGAGCCTTGCCCGAATGAAGGGAAATTAACTGGGTTTGTTACTACTGGTTACAACAGGTTTTCAAAGACTCTTTTGCATTCAAGCTTATCATCCCCTGTTCGTCATATAATATGAGTTACTTCGGATGATCATCTTTGGCAAACACCTCATTTATTGAAGTGACTTGTGAATGCACTAGCTCTTATTCAAACGAGTAACGTATCTTTCGTAAACACCCCATTTGAAGTTGAGTTGTTTTCCCTTCGCTATTTATAATATCCACTTTACGAAAAAATCATACATTAGATAAAAAGATTTTTTTCTTTATTTGATTTTTGCTAAACTAAAGGAAGTATACATAAGGACAAGCCTTAATTGGATTGTCTATAGTCGATATTTGCAAAAAAGGATTTTGAATTGGAAAAGGAGAATTTTTTATGAACTTATTGGAGGTTAAATCACTTACGGGTGGATATACGAGAACAAATGTATTAAATAAAGTAAGCTTTGAAATTGAAAAAGGGGAGATTGTTGCGCTGATTGGTCTAAATGGTGCCGGTAAAAGTACGACGATAAAACATATTATTGGTTTAATGGAACCAAAGGAAGGAGAAATTAGGATAGATGGAAAATCAATAGCCGAAGATCGTGATGGTTATCGAAAGAAGTTTTCCTACATTCCTGAGGCTCCCGTTTTATATGAGGAGTTGACTTTGGAGGAACATTTGAAGCTAAGTGCAATGGCTTATGGAATTTCCGAATCTGAATATAAAACAAGAGTAGATACATTGCTTACCGAATTCCGTATGAAAAAACGTTTGAAATGGTTCCCATCCCATTTTTCTAAAGGGATGAAACAAAAAGTAATGATTATGTCAGCGTTTTTAGTTGAACCTGAACTATATATTATTGATGAACCTTTCGTCGGTTTAGATCCACTTGCGATTCAAAGTCTTCTACAACTTCTAAAAACGAGACAAAGGAAAGGTGCAGGTATTTTAATGTCGACTCATATTTTAGCAACGGCAGAAAAATATTGTGACCGCTTTATCATTTTACATAATGGGGAAATAAAAGCAAAAGGGACGTTAGAGGAGCTTCGAAATCAATTCCAACTAAGCAATGCAAGTTTAGACGATATTTATGTACAATTAACAAAGGATGACGCAAAAGATGAATAGTAAAAAACTTTGGAGTAGCAGGTTTCAAGAACGGCTTAAAGAAATGCTTCGCTACGGTAGGTATATGTTCAATGACCATCTTTTAATCGTTTTACTTTTTGCCCTTGGCGGTGGGGCTTTTTATTATAAAGATTGGGTTGCAACATTAGACGAAACTTTTCCAACAGCGGTGATCTTTGCAATTATCTTTTCCCTTTTATTAAGTAATGGTAATGTCATCACATTTTTAAAAGAACCAGATAAAGTTTTTTTACTTCCAGTAGAAACAGAAATGAAAAGTTATTTTATTCGTTCGTATTTTTTATCCGTCATGTGGCGCTTATACAGTACTTTCCTGATTTTCCTACTTGTCATTCCAATATATTTACAGACGATGGGAACAAATGCTAAATTACTTCATTTTTCATTATTACTCATTGGTTTACAGGCCGTAAATTTATTTACACGGTGGATGATTACTTATGACCTAGATCAAGAGAGCGTCATTTGGGATGTGTTGATTCGTCATTTATTAAATGGTGTTATCGTGTTCTTTTTCATCAGCGGAAGATTTTCTTTATTTTTCATTATTTTCGGCCTGTTTGTTCTTTACACGCTTTATTTTCATGTTAAGCTTAAAAAACGCGGGATTCCATGGGAACGTTTAATTGATTATGAAGAGCGAAGAATGGCCTTTTTTTATCGAATAGCAAATTTATTTACCGATGTTCCTCAATTACGAAACCGTGTAAAAAGAAGAAAATGGGCGGATATGTTTATGAGAACGGGAAATGTACAACAAAATCAAACATATGCTTTCCTTTTTGTTCGTTCATTCTTTAGAAGTGGCGATTACTTTGGACTTTTTATGAGGTTAACGATCATTGCGGCATTATTTATTTGGGGTCTTGACGGCTCTTATGTTGCGTTTGCTATTGCTCTTCTTTTTATTTATTTAACCGGTTTTCAATTAATAAGCCTTTGGAAACATTACGATGCAGTTATTTGGACAGAATTGTACCCAGTGAATGAAGAAGCTAAGAAACAATCGTTTTTAAAATTAATGTTAAATGTATTGTGGACGCAAAACTTAATTTTTGTTTTAAGTTTTATTACTTCTCTAGATTTTCAAAAAGGTCTTCTTCTATTTATCGTATTAACTTTATTTTGCTATTTGTTTGTATTTGTCTATTGCAAAAGACAAATTGAAAAGTGGAATGAACTCACATAAGGGGTTGTCTAAAAATGAATTATGAAGAGAAAGCATATGATGAATTATTAGATTGGCAAAGGGCGATTCGAAAAAAAGGCAATATTTTTAACCGATTATCAAAGCAAGCACAAAATAAAGTGAATCAATGGATTCCTGAAAAATTTCACACAATGATGACTGAAGCAATTAAAACAATGGTAAAATCAGCCTTAACTGGTACAAATCTTATGAGTAAAAATGATTTCATTAAAACGTTCACGTTAGAGGAAAAAGAAACCTTAATTAAGGAACAATTGGATAAATACCGAAAAACGGCGACAGTAGAAGGAGCAGGTACGGGAGCGGGTGGCTTATTCCTTGGACTAGCCGATTTTCCGCTTTTATTATCCATTAAATTAAAGTTTCTTTATGATGTTGCGAAAATTTATCAATATGATGTAAGTAAGTATGAGGAACGGATTTTTTTACTTCTCGTTTTTCAACTCGCTTTTTCTAGTGATGATAAACGAATTGAAACCTTACAGCTAATTGAAAATTGGGAGCAGGAAAAAGGACGGCTCATTGATATTGATTGGAAAACATTTCAACAGGAGTATAGAGACTATATTGATTTAGTAAAAATGCTACAATTATTGCCAGGGATTGGAGCGGCAGTAGGGGCGTATGCCAATTATAAATTATTGGATCAATTAGGAGAAACGGCAATATATGCTTATCGAATGCGGTACTTTAATGGATTAAGGAATATAGCGGTCGACTAATGGTGCTTTTAAAAAATCTAAAAAACTTTTTATGAATGTTGATAGAACATGATAATTGGCTGTCAAAAGTCAACATAAGACTTTTTGGCAGCCTTTTTCTTTCGTTCAAAATTGCTCTTGATATTTTATGGCGCAAGTAAGTAATGTGTTTGCAGCAACACGCATACTTTCCTCATTAATATTAAATTTTGGATGATGATGTGGGTAAGCTGTCTTGGGTTCCTTCTGGTTTTGCACCAGTGAAGAAAAACGTTCCTTTTACATGCTGTAAATAAGAAGCAAAATCTTCACCAACCGTACTTTTTTCTATTTCAACGACTTTATCAACCCCTGGTACCGTTTTTGCATAATGAGCAAGGAAATCCGTCTCTTTTTTGTGGTTTATGACAGTAGGATAACCACGTTCATAATTGTAGAAATAAGTGCAGTCATTCGTAAAACACGTCCCTATTACAGCCTTTTCAATATCTTTTTCAATTTGTTCTCGGATGCTTTCGTCACATGTTCGTACGGTCCCAGTCAATTCAACAGTATCTGCAATAATATTAAAGGCATCTCCACCATGTATTTCCCCAATGTAACTACCGCCGACTGGAGTAGATCGACAAAACGACTGACAATTTGTTATAAGTTCACGATTAGTTGGCTAGCTGTAACAATCGGATCTCTTGATGTATGAGTGTTTGATTTAACTAATCCTCTTTTTCATCTGTACCGATGGCATATTCTTTTAAATAAGATTCCCCAGCATACATTGTTCTTTTATTTACTTCAATCGACCGTTTTTCTTCATTCGGTACAGCAAATCCCTCCATGTTTTTCCACAATTCATATGATTTTTTATCAATCCAACAAGATATAATGAGATAGGTATCACATTTTATTGGTCGTAAAATTCGCAATGCTAAAAATCCTGTAGCATTATCTAATTTCCGAGGACGCTTGCTTAATTCATGTTCAAAAACTTTTTGATCTTCCTCTCTTACAGGAAGATAATGAAAAACAGCAAATCCTTTTACTGGAAAATCCCCGACTGATTCAATAAGTTGATACTTTCTTGGAACTTGGAAAACTGTTTTTCCGCTCGTTTCATGATAGAGTAAAGAATGTCCAGAGCCGAATAATAGAGCCATCTGTTCTTTATTATATTTTTGGACTAATTTTAACAAAAAGTCTCCAGTTCCCGTTGTAATATATGCATTCATTACATACACCTCGCTTTTTCAGCAGAATATTATTTAATACAGATATGGAAATGGTATGTTTTTAGTAATATTGTAACATTTTATAAAAATACCAGTCAGATTTCCAATGATAAATCCTTTTTCTCAACATAATAGGAAGTAAGACACTTACAGAACGAATGTAGTAATGAATATAAAAGTTAAGTGGTAGACCCCTTGGTAGCGGGCTAAACTTGGGACATATACTCACAGATAGAAAGCTTCCTTTATAATGATTTTAAAGAGACAAAATTAAAATGGCAAATTTATGACATTTAAAGCTTATGTATATACATATTGTATCAAAACATGTATAGTAAAGAAGAAAGCTTAATTAAAATAATTCTAATATGATAACAGAACTATATTTTTTCAATATCTAATATAATTGAGAATTCCTATAAGAAAGATAGCAATGAATAAGAATAAGTAAAAATAGAACTTTTTCACTTTTTTCCTGTAATCAAAATAAGGACTAGCAAAAATGATATGAAGGGTGATTTTTATTTATGTCTACATTACTGAATGATACTTTTTTAAGAGCAGCGAGGGGCGAGGTAACTGATCATATTCCCGTCTGGTACATGCGGCAAGCTGGTCGTTCACAGCCAGAGTATCGAAAATTAAAAGAAAAATATTCTCTATTTGAAATTACTCATCAACCAGAACTGTGCGCCTATGTGACAAGATTACCAGTAGAACAATATGGTGTTGATGCAGCTATTTTATATAAAGATATTATGACACCATTACCAGCAATTGGAGTAGATGTTGAAATTAAAGCTGGAATCGGTCCAGTTATTGATCAGCCTATTCGTACATATAAAGATGTTGAAAACTTGGGGGAAATTGATCCCGAAAATGATGTTCCATATGTTCTTGATACAATCCGTCTATTAACAACGGATCAATTAACTGTGCCGTTAATTGGTTTCGCTGGGGCTCCTTTCACATTAGCAAGCTATATGATTGAGGGAGGGCCATCAAAAAACTATCATAAAACGAAAGCATTTATGTATGCTGAACCAGATAGTTGGTTTTTATTAATGGAAAAACTTGCGAACATGACAATTGATTATGTCAAAGCACAAATACGTGCGGGTGTCAGTGCAATTCAAATTTTTGATTCATGGGTTGGCGCATTAAACGTTCAAGATTACCAAAAATTTATTAAACCGACAATGAACCGGATTTTCTCGGAGTTACGAGAAGAAAATATCCCTTTAATTATTTTTGGAGTGGGTGCTAGCCACCTACTCCACGAATGGAATGACCTCCCAGTTGATGTTATTGGTTTAGACTGGCGAATGGAAATTAAAGATGCACGGGCAAAAGGGATTACAAAGACACTACAAGGTAATCTTGATCCATCTTTATTATTAGCTCCGTGGGAAGTAATTGAGGAACGAGTAAGTGCAATTTTAAAGCAGGGTGTAGCTCAACCAGGTTATATATTTAATTTAGGTCATGGGATTTTTCCAGAAATAAAGCCGGAAACGTTGCAACGTCTAACAAACTATATCCATGAGTTTGAATATTAATACGAAATCGAAATTAGATATAGCTCCCTTGGTTAAACTAAACGTGAGGTGAAAGAGAATGAGTAAGAAAAAAATGGGACTTCTTGTGATGGCATATGGAACCCCTTATACTGAGGATGATATTGAACCATATTATACACATATTAGACATGGTAGAAGACCAACTGATGAACTAATTGAAGATTTAAAGAGTCGCTATAAAGCAATTGGTGGAATTTCTCCGTTAGCTGAGATAACGAAAGCACAAGCAGAAAAATTAACATCTCATTTAAATAAAGTTCAAGATCAGATTGAATTCGAATTATTTATTGGTTTGAAACATATTCATCCGTTTATTGAGGATGCTGTAAAAGATATGCATAATGCTGGGATTACTGAAGCAATTAGTATTGTTCTTGCTCCACACTATTCAACATTAAGTATTAAAGGGTACAATGACCGTGTACAAAAAACAGCAGAACAACTTGGTGGTTTGAAAATTGATTCTGTAGATCATTGGTACGATGAGCCGAAGTTTATTGAATACTGGGTTCAACAACTACAAGCGATGTTTGAAAAAATGGAAGAGGAAGAAAGAAACAATTCAATGGTTGTATTCTCAGCGCATAGTTTACCTGAGAAAATACTTAAGGCTCACGATCCATATCCAGATCAATTAGCTACAACTGCAAAATTAATTGCTGATGGAGCTGGGATTAAAGAATATGCGATTGGTTGGCAAAGTGCTGGACAAACACCAGAGCCATGGCTCGGACCGGATGTTCAAGATTTGACAAGAGATTTACATAAGAAAAAAGCGTATAAGGCGTTTATTTATTGCCCAGTTGGATTTGTTTCTGAACATTTAGAAGTGTTATTTGATAATGATACGGAATGTCAAATTGTTTGTGAAGAAGTAGGAGCAAATTATTATCGTCCAGCCATGCCTAATGATCATGATTTATTCATTGAAGCATTAGGTGATGTTGTCTTAAAGAGATTAAAGAACTAACAAATAAATATAGAAAATAAAAAGCTGTCTCATCATACTAGGTATGTACACCTAATGATGGGGCAGCTTTTCTATTGCTATATTCATTCAATTAACATCGTTCGAAATGACTAAATCAAGTATGTTATTTTATATCTTTAATTCCGATGCACTTATAGCAAGTATTGCCATAGCATTCATGCTGTTCTTCAATTTCTTCTCCACAATTTTGACAGAATTTAGCAGGAAGGTTTTGGAAAAATTCAAGAATACTTAAAATCATCTAAATCGCCCCTCTTTTTTAAATTTGTACTTATATTGTATTATAACAAAATGATAATTGCAACCCTGTATTAAAACAAAATTAATATTTTTTAAATGATACAAGTAGCTACGATAAGAAAAACAAAATGTGTAAAGTCTCACGTTAGGCATTTCGTAATAAAATGTAGTATAGTAATTTTTGGGAATACTGTATAGAAATACAGTAGGGAGGAAGGTAAATGAAACTTACAATTATTGGTCCATGGGGTGGTTTTCCGAAAGTGAACGAGGCGAGTGCAGGATATTTATTGGAACATGACGGATTTCATCTCCTTATTGATTGTGGCAGTGCTATATTATCAAAATTGCAACAATTTATAAAACCAGCAAATCTTGATGCGTGTATAATAAGTCATTATCATCCTGATCACAATGCAGATATTGGTGTATTACAACACGCTTTACTAATTGATATGTATGTAACAGGCGAGAAAAAAACATTGCCAATATATGGTCATAATCTCGATCAAACCTCGTTTGAGGAGCTTACTTATAAGGATCAAACAATTGGAATTGCCTATAATCCGGAACAGTTATTACAAATTGGTCCCTTTTCGATCAAGTTTTTACGGACAAAGCATTCGGTTCCATGTTTTGCCTTTCGCATTGAAGCAGACGGTAAATCTCTTGTTTTTACTGCCGATAGTGCATACCAAGATGCTTTTATTGAGTTTGCGAAAGGAACAGATCTACTTTTATCTGAATGTAATTTTTATGGTAATATGGATGCGAGCAATGCTGGACATATGAATAGTTATGATGTGGCAAAACTTGCAAAAGCGGCAGAAGTGAAAAAACTAATTTTAACGCATTTACCACACTTTGGAAATTTACAGCAACTAATTTATGAAGTAGGCGAGTATTATAAAGGGCCGGTCCAATTGGCTGAATTAGGGGATATATGGACGATATAATAGGAGGAGTAGAAACATGCTATATGTTGATAACAAAGGAATTCATAATCCACAAATAAACCTAGCGATTGAAGAATACATATTAAAAAATCTTGATATTAATGAGTCCTATTTACTATTTTATGTGAATGAACCTTCCATTATTATTGGTAGAAATCAAAATACGATTGAAGAAATTAATACAGAATATGTAGAAGCGAATCATATTAAAGTAGTCCGCAGAATGAGTGGCGGGGGTGCCGTTTATCATGATCTCGGCAATTTAAACTATAGCTTCATTACAAAGGATGAAGGAAATAGTATTCAAGGTAATTTTAAAAAGTTTACGAAACCAGTTATTGATGCATTGCGAAAATTAGGGGCTAATGCAGATTTAATGGGAAGAAACGATATTGAAATTGATGGTCGTAAAGTCTCTGGTACAGCTCAATACGCAACAGGCGGTAGAATGTATACACACGGTACGCTCATGCTTAATTCCGATTTAGATCATGTGTCAAAAGCGTTAAAACCGAAAAAGGAAAAAATTGAATCAAAAGGCGTTAAATCGGTTCGCGCTCGGGTTGGAAATATATCAGAGTTCATTGATCAGCAAATGACTGTAGAAGAATTTAAGCAATTTATTTTAAAGAGTGTTTTTGAAGCAGAAGGTAGCGAAATAAAAGAATATGTATTGACAGAAGAAGATTGGAAAAATATTGAAGAATTATCCAAAACTAAATATCAAACGTGGGAATGGAACTATGGAAAAAGTCCAAAATCGAATATTGAGAATTCAAAACGATTCCCAATCGGAACAATTGATGTTCGTCTAGATGTAGCACAAGGAATAATTGAAAACGTGAAAATTTTCGGTGACTTCTTTGGTTGGGGAGATGTAGCAGAAATTGAAAATAAATTAACCGGTGTTCGTTATGAAAAATCTGAACTAGAAGAAGCCTTAAAAGATGTTGATATAAAGCACTACTTTGGTAATATCGAAAAAGAAGATTTTATTAACTTAATTTATTAAATAAATGATAAGTCCACTTTCATAAGGTGGGCTTTTTCTAATTTTCTTCAACTGATAGATTACTTCGCCTTAAAACTATCGTATGAAAATAATTTTATAATAAAAATTCAGAAATTACTTGACATAGTAAATATTGTAATTATAATTAGTTTTAAACTATTTCGTTTATAAAAAATGAAACTTGGAGGGAATACAAGAATGGGGAAGATACGTAAAGGTCTAGCAATGGTTTTTCTAGCAAGTTTACTCGCACTTGCAGGATGTGGATCAAATAATGAAACGGCTTCAAATGGTAATGAATCTTCTAAAGAAGGAAATAGTAGTGAGAAGACATATAAAGTAGGAATTAGTCAATATGTTAATCATCCATCATTGGATGCGGCGACAGAAGGCTTTAAGCGAGCACTAGAAGAGGCGGGGTTAAAAGTAGACTATGATGAACAAAATGCTCAAGGAGATCCGAATAATGCGAAAACAGCAGCACAAAATCTTGTTAACGGTGGAGTGGATTTAATTTTTGCAAATGCGACACCGAGTGCACAAGCAGCTGCGAGTGCAACAAGTGATATACCTGTTATTTTTACTTCTGTAACCGATCCGATTGGTGCTGAATTAGTCCAGTCAATGGATTCACCTGGTGGAAATGTAACAGGTACGGCTGATATGCATCCAGAGTCAATTCCAAGTACGATAAAATTTATTGATGAACATACAGATGCAAAAACAGTTGGAACAATATATAACGCTGGAGAACAAAACTCAGTTAAACAAATCGATGAAATGAAAAAAGCTATTGCGAAAGCGGATTTAAAGCTAGTTGAGAAAGTTGTTGCCAATACATCTGAAGTAAAACAAGCGGCTGATTCTCTTGTTGGTACTGTTGATGTAATCTATATTGTGACAGATAATACAGTAGTCTCTGGATTAGAAGCGGCTATCCAAGTTGCACAAGATAATGATATTCCTCTATTTGTTGGGGAACTTGATTCTGTTAATCGTGGTGGTTTTGCTGCATATGGCTTTGACTACGGTGATATTGGTTATGAAGCTGGCCAGCTCGCTGTAAAAGTTCTAAAAGAAGGAAAGAAACCTAGTGAATTACCTGCACAATATCCACAACATTTAAAACTTGTCATTAATAAAAAGGCAGCAGCAGAAATGGGAATAGAATTAAAGCCTGAATGGGATGATATTGCAGAATATATTGAATAAAGGAAAACGGTAAAGCAAACTTATAATGTTAAGGAGTTCAGTTTATGTATACTGTACTCCTTATTTTTGTTCTAAGTCTCTTAACCGTACGAGTAAAGAGTTTATCGTAAACTTTCGTCACTTCATCATGACTCCATCTTTAAATGAAAAGGTCGAATAAGATTGCCGATTAAAGAAGGCTGTATATACTTTCAAAATGACAAATGAAACTTTTTTGTCGCAGCGTTCAAAAAAGCTTTCGCCAGGTTATATGTTTGGACGAACTGTCATAGCATATAGTAGCTAGGTTTTTGCATTTTGAGAACTTGTTTTATTGTAGGTGTTAAGTATCGCATTTTCCCTTGTGTCATTGAGCTCTAACGTTTCAGTAGTTGTCCTTAGAGCAATTTTCGCATTTTCAGTTGTCTTTTTTTAAGAAAATTGGAAGGAAATGGAATGATAAATAGATGAAGGGAGAAACTAATGATTAGGAAACGAACATTGGTTGGTGAAAAAAATTGAGAAAAAAAATCCTTATCACATTTTTACTAGGTTACGGTTTAGTTATTGCTTTTTTATATTACTATTTGTTTAAGTGGAATACGGGTTCAATTCCACAAGAAGCAGTTGGAACGGTTGTAGATCCTTCGACCTTCATGTCAAAAGAGGAACTTGCTTTATCAGAGCAATATTCCAACATACGTAATTTATTATTTTTTATTACGATTCCATATGAGTGGCTTTTTTACTTAATCATTCTTCTCTTAGGGATAGGGAAGACGTTTGAAAAATGGGCAGAGAAAACAGCGAGGAAGTGGCTATTCCAAAGTGCCATTTTCACCTTTTGTTTATCCGTACTATCCTATATTTTCTTTTTGCCACTTCGTTATATTTCATTTCATTTATCGAGGCAATACGGATTATCAAATGAAAACTTCCATTCATGGATGCGTGACGGCTTGATTGATTTTTGGCTTGATTGGTTGTTTTTATTTGTCATTGTAACGGTCCTTTACTGGCTGATGCGAAAAAAGGAGAAACGTTGGTGGCTGTATGCTTGGTACTTATCCATCCCATTTTCTATATTTATTATGTTTATCCAGCCTGTCATCATTGATCCGCTCTATAATGATTTTTATCCGTTAAAAAATAAGGAATTAGAAGAGAAAATTCTTTCCCTTGCTGATCAAGCGCATATTCCGGCAGAGCATGTTTATGAGGTGAATATGTCGGAAAAGACAAATACACTAAATGCTTATGTGACAGGAGTTGGTTCTAATTCACGAATTGTTTTATGGGATACAACGCTAAATCAGTTAGAAGAAGACGAAATACTTTTTATTATGGCGCATGAAATGGCACATTATGTAGAGAAACATATATATATTGGCATGATTGGGTATCTATTATTGACATTGGTCGGTTTATTTTTAATCGATAAAATATTATCCATATTAGTAAAGAAATACCAAGAAGCTTTTAGAATCACAGGAAAAAGCAATATTTCTTCGCTACCATTAATCTTATTGATCTTATCCGTTCTTTCGTTTGCTTCGAGCCCTCTCTCAAATGTAGTTTCTCGTTATCAAGAGGAACGGGCAGATCGTTATGCGATTGAAATGACAAAAGATGTTGATGCGGGAATTTCTACATTTCAAGAATTATCAAGAGCGGGACTTAGTCAAGTGAATCCACCACTTCTCGTTAAATGGTTTCGTTATGGGCATCCAACTTTAATGGAACGTATAGAAATGATACAAAGTTATGAGACTAAATTTGATAAAAATAAAAAGGAATGAATATATAGTTTTTTTGGGCTAATAGGAAAGGTTTAATTTTCTAATTTCTACTTTCCTTGTGTGTTTAAACGCATAAGGAAGGCTACGAGCATTCCATCAAAGCCGAAAAAAAGCTTTTTCGACGAACTCTAGTCTCTCGTTTCTCCTGAAGGCTCGGACGAACGAGTTTTCTTTATTTCAATGAATCGAATTGATAAATTGGGGCTAGAGAACTTTTTTAATTTATCTGATGGAGAAATATGGGGGAAATAAAGAAGTAGTTTTGACCCAGAAAAAAACTGCCTCTTAAGCAGTTGAAGAGAAATGCTTTTGGATTCCTTTTATTTACGCGTTTAATTGTTTTTCGATTTCTAATAATTCACTCGATAGTGTGAAAAATAACTTTTTATCATTATTATCAATAGCTTCATCGATTTTCTCTTTAATTGCCCTTTTTCTTTCTTTTAAAAGGGCTTCTTTAATTAATAAATCGATGTACACGGACTGAATAAACTTTTCACGCTGTGCATAATTCCCTTTAGCATATGCTTTCGTTAACTCTGCAAATGATTTCTCATTTTTCATGAACAGTCCTCCTTCCAAATGTTTTCTTCAGAATAGTCGGCCTACAAAAGATGGTTATTAGTAATATTATATTAGGGTACAATGAAAAACTCAACTAATTTTATTTAATTTTCCAAAAAAAGTTTTAAGAATAGATATTTAAATTTATTAAAATAATTTATAAATTATGCATGACTTTAACTGAATTTTATGATAAAATAGGTAATGACTTTGTAAAAAAAATAATGAAAGGAATGGAAAAATGTCGATAAAAGAACAAAAATTTCATTATGATGTTGTACTGGATGCCTCTTTTATGGCAATCATCCCGGTGCAATATGGAAGCAAGCTTTATTCGAAAGTTATAAGAATGGAAGGGGAGGAAGTTGTTCCGTTTACTCCTTTGGAAATCATTAAAAAAGGTTGTAAATTTTACGCTTCTAGCTATAATGGTCGTAAAGAGGGAACGAAGGAGTTAATTGGTGTTACTCATAAAGCCCCGATTGTCATTGATCCAATCCAAAATATTTATTTTTTTCCGACTGCATCTCCAAAGCAACATCATTGTCTATGGATTTCCTATAGTCATGTATCAACGTTTAAACGATTGGATCGTTATCATACAGAAGTTGTTTTTATTACAGGTGAATCAATTGAAGTACCTATTTCTTATTTATCCTTTGAAAAACAAATGTTACGGACAGCGTTATTAAGAACAAAAATCGACCCCCATTTTGTTCAGCAAGAACGTAGAAGACATTACTATTTTAATCATTTTGAATATGGTTTAGGTGCAATGGAAAGAGGTTACCCTTATGAACTACCCCCAGTTCATTCGTTTGGACAATCTCAGTTATCCACAAACCTTTTAAACAAGAAATAAGTAAGTAATTCCTCCACATAATTTCGAAGACGTGGATTAAAGTAACTATGATACTCTTCATATCCTTTATAAATAAATAAGTATGTTGTAAAGGTATCATCCCGTTTAAATTCTTGAACTCTCATCCCCTGTTTTTTTAATTCTTTTTTCACCTTATATAACTCGTTATGCACATAATTTAGTGTATGTTCAACTAATTCTAAATAAGGTTTTTGTAGCTTAAATGGACTCGATTTAATAACATGTAAGTCTTTTTCTAAAACTTTAATAACCATCGGATAATAAATTCCTTTCTCTAATAAATCCCTGCTATCGGAAGGAATCCGGGTCACATCTTCTCACCCCTTGACTAGAACCTACGTTCGCGTTATGGTATAGTTATCATATAAAATTTTATTTAAAAAAGCAACCATTCATCGAAATGAGGCTTTAAAAATAACTAGAAACCTCCCGTTCACCTAAAATAATTCTTGGTGTTATAATAAGTTTAGTTAATATTAGGCAAAATAATAAAGTCACGTAAAATATACTATAAGCGCTTATTTTGATGGATTATTTTATAAAATACACGAACACATATGTTATAATTTTAAAAAGTTACTAAATTGTTAATATTAGCCTATGACCAAGGGAGATTTTTTATGGACTTATCAAGCATACATGAATGGTTAACCCTAGAAAACTTTATGGAATTAATCCAAGATTACCGTTCTTTTGGACCAATTCCAGGAATTGTTTTGCCGATGATTGAGGCTTTTTTACCTTTTTTGCCATTATTCGTATTTATAACAGCTAATGCAAGTGCGTTCGGATTAGGTTGGGGATTTTTATTCTCTTGGATAGGTGCTTGTACCGGTGCGTTGCTCGTTTTTTCTATTATTCGAAAGTATGGGCAAAAGAAGTTCCTTGCTTTCTTGAAAAATCATAAGCAAGTAAAGCGTCTTGTTGATTGGGTGGATAGGCACGGCTTTGGACCGTTATTTTTATTAATTTGTTTTCCTTTTACACCTTCAGCCATTGTTAATATTGTTGCCGGACTATCGAGGTTAAGCATTTATCAGTATGGACTTGCTGTTCTTGCAGGGAAAATGGTTATGATTTTTAGTATTAGTTATATAGGCCATGATATCCCTTCCTTAATCCATAATCCGAAGAAAACAATTGTATTAGGCGTTATTATCGTCGTTTTATGGTATGTCGGAAAACGAGTCGAAACCCATCTAAATAAAAAAATTGATGGTGATACTTTATCAAAAATAGAAAAAAGGCAAAAAGCTGAGGAAAAGCAGTAAAGCAATTGTTAATGAACGATAGCCATAAGAAAGAGCAGGTGTTTTTACCGATGTCATTACGATTTGTCAGAGGTAGATCAGGTAGTGGAAAAACAACTTTTTTAATGAATGAAATGACAAATAAGCTGCAAACTGAGCCAGATGGGAATCCAATCATTTATATTGTTCCTGACCAAATGACATTCTTATCCGAATATAAATTGGCATCACAACCAGATTTGCAAGGAATGATTCGCCTTCAAGTATACAGTTTTTCACGATTGGCCTGGCGTGTTCTTCAAGAAACGGGCGGAATTACACGCCTTCATATAAGTTCTACTGGATTAAATATGTTAATTCGTAAAATTGTCAATGAAAATAAAGACCAACTAAAAGTGTTTAAACAAAGTGCAGATAAATTTGGTTTTATTGACCATTTGGAAAATATTGTATCAGAGTTTAAGCGATATTGTATTTCTCCAGAAGAATTGAAAAATGAGTGGAATGATATTAGAAGTCAAGCGACACTCCAAGCAAAAATTCATGATTTAGAACTTATTTACGAGCAATTTGAACAAGTCATTAAACAAAAATATTTAATTTCAGAGGATTACCTACCATTATTAGCAGAAAAAATGCCACAATCGACTTCGTTAAAAGATGCGGAAGTTTATATTGATGGGTTTCATAGTTTCACCCCACAAGAATATATGGTAATTGAACAATTACTAAGGACAGTCAAGCGGGTGACGATTGCGTTAAATGGAGAATGCTCTTTCCGTGATCGGTTGCCTTCTGAATTTCATTTGTTCCGTATGCCAGGAGAAGCGTATGCGTCATTATATGAAATTGCACAAGTGAACGGAATTGAAATAGAAGATGATATCGCACTCAACCAATCGGTTCGTTTTAAGCATCAGTCACTTGTTCATCTTGAAAAATATTATGAGCAATTACCTATAAAAACTTATGACGAAAAGGCAAATGTTCATTTTTGTGAAGCAACAAACGTAAGGACTGAAATCGAAGGTATAGGAAGAAAGATTATTGCGCTCGTTCGTGATGCGGGTTATCGATACAAAGATATAGCTATCCTTGTACGTAATAGTCAAAACTACCAAGAGCTATTTGAAACGATTTTTCATGATTATCAAATACCATATTATGTGGACCAAAAGCGACCAATGCTAAATCATCCGCTAATTGAACTCATTCGATCGACACTCGAAATTGTTACAGGATATTGGCGCTATGATCCAATTTTTCGTGCGGTAAAGACGGATTTACTCTTTCCACTAGATACCAATATTCACATAATGCGAGATAAAATGGATCGACTCGAAAATTATTGTCTTGCATTTGGAATTCAAGGGGATAAGTGGACGAAAAAAGAACGTTGGCATTACCGTAGAATTCGTGGATTAGACCACGATTTTCCGCAAACTGATGAAGAAAGAAAAATTGAACGGGAATTAAATGAATCTCGTCTGATTATTTCTGCTCCGATTAATCGGTTAGCTGTTCGATTGAAACAATCAAAAACCGGTCGTGATATGTGTACGGCATTATTTTTATTTTTAGAAGAACTGGATATTCCAGCTAAGTTAGAAAAGCTACAAATACAAGCGGAAGAGAAAGGTCAATTATTAAAAAGTCGGGAACATGGACAAGCATGGGATTCAATTATGCAATTATTAGATCAATATGTTGAAGTTTTAGGTGACCAGGAAGTGACCGTTAAACAATTTACAGAAATTGTCGAAGCGGGATTGGAATCACTTCACTTTTCCATAGTACCACCTGCAATTGATCAAGTAATTATAGCCGACTTAGAGTTATCAAGGCTTTCTGATGTAAAAATTGCCTTTGTGATTGGGCTTGTTGATGGTGTGATGCCAATGAAATTTCAAGATAACGGCATTTTCACAGATGAAGAAAGAGAAAATTTAATTACATCGGGCTTAACAATTGCTCCAACTAATAAAGACCGACTTCTGGATGAAGAATTTATTGCCTATAAAGCATTCACGACGCCATCTGAACAATTGTTTTTAAGTTATCCATTAGCTAACGAAGAAGGAAAAGCTTTAATACCATCACCATATATAAAGAGACTTGCCGAAATGTTTCCAGGTGGAGAATATTTATTATTTGGAAATGAGGCCAATGAAATTCCAGCAAACGAGCAAGTTCAATTACTTGTGAACTGGAATCAAGCACTCACGCATGTGACCTATCAATTACAATCTTATAAACGGCTTGAGCCAATTGAAGATCTCTGGTGGGATACGTATAACTTACTGATGGAAAGCGACATACGTGACCAAGCAAAACGCATCCTTTCAAGTTTATTTTATGAAAATAAAGCAACAAGTCTCTCGGAACAAACAGTAACAGAGTTGTATGGTACTGAACTGATTGGCAGTATTTCGAGAATGGAAATGTTTAATCGTTGTCCGTTTTCTCACTATTTATCTCACGGATTACATTTGCAAGAACGACAACTATATCGTCTCGACGCACCCGACATTGGGGAAATGTTCCATAGTGCCTTGAAATATATTGGTGATTTAGTAATAAAAGGAAATTTATCTTGGGGAAAGTTAACGAAAAAGCAAATTCAGTCTTTTGTTACGGAAGCAATTCAATATTTAGCTCCAAAATTACAAAATGAAATTTTATTAAGTACAAATCGTTATCAATATTTAAAGAGAAAACTAGAACGAGTTATTTTACGGGCTACAGAAGTCATTGAAGAACATGCAAAATCTAGTGCATTTGTTCCGTATCGAATGGAGCTTGCCTTCGGACCAAAGGGAGATTTGCCACCGGTACAGTTCGAATTAAAAAACGGGATGAAAATGCAGTTAGTCGGCCGTATTGACCGGGTGGATAAGGCGGAGACAGAAAAAGGAGTCTTTTTAAGAGTTATTGACTATAAATCTAGTAGTCGTGATTTAAATTTAAGTGAAGTATATTATGGTCTCTCACTACAAATGCTTACTTATCTTGACATTTTAATTCGTTATTCGGAAAAACTTGTTGGAAAGTCAGCTAATCCTGCCGGTGTTTTATATTTCCATATTCACAATCCGATGATTAAAAGTAAAAAAATATTAACACTTGATGAAATTGAGGAGCTTATTTTCAAAGACTTTAAAATGAAAGGATTGATTTTGTCTGATCCGGATGTTGTCCAAATGATGGATCAAACATTAGAGACAGGTGATTCAAAGATTATTTCAGCCGGACTGAAAAAAGATGGTACATTAAAGGCAACTTCCAAAGTAGCTACAGAAGAAGATTTTACACATTTACGCCAATATGTAGGAAAGGTTTTCGAGAAAACAGGAAATGAAATTGCAAGCGGTAATGTTGAAATCTCGCCTTATAAAATGAATGACAAGACCCCTTGTGCGTTCTGTCCATTTAAATCGGTATGTCAATTTGATTCTACGTTAAAGGAAAATAATTACCGAGTGCTACCTTCATTAAAACAGCAAGAAGCATTGGAACAGGTGAAGGAGGTCGTGAAACAATGAGAATACCGGAAAAACCAACAGATGCAATTTGGACCGATGACCAATGGAAAGCTATTCATGCAAAAGGGAGCGATATATTAGTCGCTGCAGCTGCGGGGTCGGGAAAGACAGCCGTTTTAGTTGAAAGAATTATTCAGCGTGTTCTGGATGATGTGAACCCTATCAATGTCGATGAACTTTTGGTTGCGACATTCACAAATGCTTCTGCTCAAGAAATGCGTCATCGGATTGGGGTTGCGCTAGAGAAAGAAATTGCTGCTAATCCCCACTCAGGGCATTTACGAAGACAATTAAACTTATTGAATCATGCAACCATCTCGACATTGCACTCATTCTGTCTAGAAGTAGTTCGGAAATATTACTACTTAATTGATATTGATCCTGGATTTCGAATTCTTGATGAAACAGAAGGTATGCTCCTTCGTGATGAAGCAATGGAGGCACTTTTAGAAGAGGAATATGGCAAAGAGGGGAATGAATCATTTTATCGCGTCGTTGATATGTTTACAAATGACCGAAGTGATGATGCTCTGCAAAATTTAATTTTTAAACTATACGATTTTTCTAAGGCAAATCCAAATCCAAACAAATGGCTTGATGAAGTAGTCGCAAACTATCGCGTAAAAGAAGGCCAAACGATTGAAGAACTACCATTCATCGAGCCGCTTTTATACGATATTCGTCTACAATTAGATGAGGCGAAACGTTTATTTGAACAAGGTCTCAAGTTAACGAAAGTTCCTGGGGGTCCATATAAACGTGCGGATAATTTTTTGAATGATTTAACAATAGTTGAAGCGATGCAGAAAGCAAAAAACGAGTCGTTCCAAGCACTTTATGATATGTTCCAAAACTACAAATTTACAACATTAAAACCGTGCAAGGGCGATGAATTTATTCGTGAATACGTAGAAGAATCGAAAAAGCTTCGTGATGAAGGAAAAGCAATTATTCAAAAACTGAAAGAAGAGTTGTTTTCAAGAAAGCCTGAAACGTATTTAAAAGATTTACAAGAAATGCAACAACCGGTTCAAGTGTTAGTTAATCTTGTAAAGTCATTTTCTATTAAATTTGATCAATTAAAAAAGGAAAGAGCGGTTGTTGATTTTTCCGACTTAGAACATGATGCGTTAAAAATTCTAGGACAAGTCGATGAACTTGGTAACATCGTACCATCAGAGGCAGCACAAGCTTACCAAAAGCAATTTAAAGAAGTTTATATCGACGAGTACCAAGATACGAACATGGTTCAGGAAACCATTCTGCAGTTAGTAAAACAGCCAACAGAGGCGAATGGGAATTTATTCATGGTTGGAGACGTGAAACAATCCATTTACCGATTTCGTTTAGCAGAACCAAATTTATTTTTACAAAAGTATTTGCGGTTCTCTCATGATGGTATAGATAACGGTTTACGCATTGATTTGGCACAAAATTTCCGAAGTAGAAAAGAAGTATTAGACGCGACTAACTTTTTATTTAAACAAATTATGGGGATGCGGGTCGGTGAAATTGAATATGATGAAGCTGCTGAATTGAAGAAAGGGGCAAGCTATCCTGAGAATCATCCATTCCCTGTTGAACTGACTATTCTTTATAAAGAGAATCGGGAGGGTGATTCAACCGAGTACCAAGATGAACAAGATGAGATTCAAGGGGAAACCAATGCGTTTACAAGTGAGGAATTGGAACAATCAGAAATGGAATCGCGCTTCGTTGCAAAACAAATTCGTGAATTAATGGATAGTGGAAAAGAAGTGTATGATACAAAGAAGAAAATGTATCGCCCAATTCAATATCGTGATATCGTTATATTATTCCGCTCGTTCGCATGGGCGCCACAGTTTATGGAGGCACTAAAGGACTATGGCATTCCTTCATATGCAGAAGTTTCTGGTGGTTATTTTGAAGCGGCAGAAGTTTCAACAATGCTTGCACTGTTAAAAGTAATTGATAATCCGTATCAAGATATTCCGTTAGTTGCACTTTTCCGTTCGCCTATTGTTGGGTTAAATGAAGAAGAATTAGCACGAATTCGCATTGAGGATCGAAAAGTAAATTTTTATACAGCATCAAGCAAGTTTCTTAAAAACAAAGCAAAAAATGAAATAGAAGAGCGAATCCAGAAAAAGTTATCTTTATTTTTTCATCAACTTGAAGACTGGCGCTCGTTAGCGAGACTAGGCTCTTTGTCAGAATTAATATGGCAACTATATCGTGATACGAACTTTTATGATTATGTTGGAGGATTACCTGGGGGCAGGCAACGTCAAGCAAATTTACGTGCTTTATATGACCGGGCAAGACAATATGAATCAACGTCATTTAGAGGGTTATTTCGGTTTTTACGTTTTATTGAACGGATGCAAGACCGTGGTGAAGATTTGGGTGTTGCAAGAAGTTTAGGTGAAAAGGAAGATGTTGTTCGGATAATGACAATCCATAGTAGTAAAGGGCTTGAATTTCCGATTGTTTTTATCGCAGGATTAGCAAGGAAATTTAATATGATGGATTTATATAAAAGTTATTTATTCGATAAAGAGTATGGTTTTGCAACGAATTATGTTAATCCAGAAAAACAAATTACGTATCCATCCTTATTTCATATGGCATTGAAACGAAAGAAACGATTAGAATTAGTCTCTGAGGAAATGCGTGTTCTTTACGTCGCATTAACTCGTGCAAAAGAAAAACTCTATTTAATCGCATCAACGAAAGATCGAGATAAACTAACGGAAAAATGGCAAAAACACTTGGATCATGAGGAATGGCTTTTAAATGATTTTGACCGAATAAAAAGTAATAGTTACTTAGATTGGATTGGGCCGGCTTTGATCCGCCATCGAGATAGTGATGAAGTACGATTAAATCCATTCATTGCTAATAGCAAAAAGCAAAAGGAAATTGCGAATCATCCATCTGAGTGGCAAATCCATTGGATACCAAGTCACGATATGGCCCAAACGGAAGAGGCAGTGGATACCCTTAACAATTATTTGGCGTATGTTAAAGAAGGGAATCTTGTCCCAATTGAATCAGAATATAAGAAGAAAATTAATAATCAATTGAGTTGGGAATACAGCTATAAGTTAGCGACGATTCATCGTAGTAAACAATCGGTCTCTGAAATTAAGCGACTAAAGGAAGTAAGAGATGAGTATAGCGGCGAGGACCTTATCCAATCATTTACTAAACCGATAACAGCAAGGCCAAAATTTCTACAGGAGCAAACATTGACTCCGGCAGAAAAGGGAACAGCGATGCATTTAGTGATGCAACATATTCATCTAGATGAGGGGATCCCGACGAAACAATCGCTTGAAAAACAAGTCTTCCTTATGCAAGAAAAAGAACTTTTGACTGAGGAAGAAGCAAAAATCATTGACATCGAGGAAATTGAGCAATTTTTCCATACGGATTTGGGTAGACGTTTACTTTCTGCTAATTGGGTGAAGCGGGAAGTTCCGTTTAGTTTCGTCGTACCGACAAGGGAAATATATAAAGATTGGCAGGATGGCGAGGATCCTGTGTTTATCCAAGGGATTATTGATTGCTTATTTAAAGACGATTCCGGGCTAGTGTTAATTGATTATAAAACAGACCAAATTACTGCAAGATTTAAAAATGGTTTTGTCGACGCACAGCCGATCTTATTGAATCGATATAAGACACAAATTGACTTGTATCGACGTGCAGTTGAAACAATTTTACACGAAAAAGTAACGAATGCTTATTTATTTTTCTTTGACGGCGGCTCTATTTTGCATGTTGAATAATATGAAAGGGACTGTCCGAAAAGGGATATCCCAAAAAATAAAATAATCAAGAAAGTTGATATATCAAGTTTTTGAAACATGAAAAGTGGACATCCAGAAATCAAAAATACGACTTACTGGATGTCCCCTTTCGCTAATAGGAAAGTATAAATTTTCCAATTTCTACTTTCCTAGTGCGCTTAAAGCGCAACTACGGCTCTTGATTGCCTGAAGGCTCTAGCGTCCCTGAGTTTTCTTTAATTATTTTGTGTAGCAGGTTGATCAATTAAATCAGGGTCGACGGAGTTTGTTGCGCTAAAACCGTTATTCGTTATCGTAAATCCGCCAACATTTCCAGATCCGGAGCCTTGGTTTTGCTTTGTTGTCGTTTTAGGTGCAATATTTAGTGTATCTCCAAAATTTACGACTCCGCCTCCAATATTAACAAGTTGGATTGAACCAATGATGGCTGGCATGATTACCATCCTTTAACTGTGAATTTATATCGAACATATTTTATTACTTATCGAAGTAAGTGGACTTTTGCTGAATAAAGTTAAACTATTTACAGTTACAGTATGAAATATTTCTGAAAAACGTTCCTATTTAAGAATGGGATTAAAAATACATAAGTAAGTAGTTGTTGAGAGATAACGTCTGCTTATAATCAATTAAATGGCTTTTAATAAAATCGGTATTAAATGGATATATTCTTTACTCTTTTATTATGTTGTTCTCAATCAAATATTCTTTCCCTTTTTCAATGTTTTCAGGTTCAGCCATAATTCTAATTTCTTTACGTCTATTCTCTAAAAATAGTCGATCATTACTGCCGATATGAATAATTGAAGAGCTTGAGACACCTATTACATTTACATTTTGAACATAGATTGAACCACAAAGATTTTCCTTTTTGTAGTAGAGCTGTTCGTAAATAGGTAATTGGACTAATGGAAGTGAAAAAACGACATAATCTTTTTCCTTATCATCGGCCTCTGTTCCAAAATATAATTCCTGATCACGTTTAGATGATAGGATGATGCTATAGGCATTAATTGTGTTACTATCACCAATTTGTAAATGAGATGAAAAAGTGATGATTTGTACATCTATCTTTTGAACTTGAGATAATCGTTTCAGCATGTTAACTCCGTGTTGCTAGAGGAACAAGAGGACCAATTAAAAATGAAGACATTGGCGTATCGTATGCACAAGCTAGTTGGATGGAGTTTGTATCTCCAACTAAAAAAATAGACGAACTTGCAATAGCAATAATGTTTACAGTTTCAGCCTGTAATTCATGGTTGACTACTTCCAGAATCATTTTGTTCCCCTCCCTTTTTTCCTTTTGATGGAAATTGTTTGAAAAATGAATAAATGGCTTGCTGAATATCTTGAATCAGATGTTGATATATAAACTTTTCTTCTTCTTCAACGGATATTTCTCGCCCTTGTTTGCCTAATTTTTGAGCATAAAATGCGAGGCGATCAGGTAGTTGTTTTCGAATGTCCTCTTTTATAAAGTTTATATAAGAATCATCGAGTTCAAATTGTTTTTCTTTTTTGACCGATTCAATGAAAGCTGGTAGTTCTTCATCTAAATAAGTATGAATCTTTTTCTGTAATTGAGTAAATTGATTCGCATTTGCTTTATTTGTTCCTCCACGGGAGATAGGTTGTGGAATCGATAGTTCATCCATCCCTTGTAAATCTTGTGGATTAAGCCCAATATTTAATGTGCCATCTAATCGCTCAATTTTTAACTGATCGAAATGATAATCGATCCGTTCGACATTAATCGGTGGTTGTTTTTCTAGTGTCTGAATTGCCTCAGATAATTCGCTGTTTTTCTTTTCCAGCTTAGCTAACTGCTCCTCTTGTTTTTTTAACTGTGCAGCAAGTTGATTTATAAACAGATATAAATCATTTTGCAAAAATATCACGTCCTTAAAACGGTAGTTGTGTTACGAAGAATCAATTTTTATCTTACACCACCTGCATGTAAGGGAATAGTAATCCCTTGAGATGAAGAAGTCGACGTAAAACCTTCATAGTCAAGTTCAGGAATTGGATTGACAAATCCACCCGTATTTGCAACATCTGTACGGGACTTAATGATGCCAGCAGTGCCAATTTGTAAAACAGAGGAATTCATGATACTATTTATCCTCAATATATTTATATGAATCGATTGTTGTACATATATGTTCATCTTATTCACCTTAGGTATTTATTTAAATAAGTGCTATACGTTAAAACTTAATGGTTGATCAATTGTATCGTGGTCAAATGTATTCGTATTGCTACGATGGTTATATACATAAAGCTGTTCCGCCGTATTAAATGAACCTGCACCTGCAAATGTTTTATTCATTGTGTAGGGAGATATTTGGTATACGTCACCTACATTAAAAACAGCACTTGAACCGAGTGAATTTACATTTATCATTCCAACGACAGCAGGCACCTCTCTCACTTCCTAACGTAGTTTCCCTTTATTTTATGTACATCGATTAAAAATGTGATTCAAATGCCTAATAAAGACACGGAAAATATAATTATAGTTACTTTTACATACGAATTATTACTCTTTGAAATCATGTTATGCTAATATGTTTATAGAATACGTTAATGGAGGTAAGAAAATGACACATTTACATATTACTACTTGGGTCATTGCAATTATTTTGTTTGTTATTGCAGCTGTTTTAACAAAAAATAAAAACGAAAAGCCAGCAAAGATTGTTTCAATGATTTTGCGTTTGTTCTACTTATTTATTATCGGGAGTGGAATCCAATTATACTTATCGGTTGATCCAACAATGGGATACCATATGAAGGCGTTACTTGGAATTTTAGTGATTGGATTAATGGAAATGGTATTAATGAGCCTGAAAAAAGGGAAAACACCAACAATCTATTGGGTTATTTGGTTTATTTTAGTCATTGTTACAATCTACTTGGGTCTAAAACTTCCACTCGGAATTTGGTTAAAATAGTTTCAAGAGGATCGTTTTTACATTACTATTTATGAATAGCAGGATCATACTAGGAGAATTGTCGTATTTTGACGATTCTTTTCTTTTTTTCGTTACAATCATGCTTAAATATGCTATTTTAATAGATAGATACATCGTTTAGTTTCTTTATTCGATAAAAAGCAGGTGAGAGCTGTGGCAAAAACATACAGTTTTGAGTACATAGATAAAAAGCAGCTTGATAATTTCATAACGGAAAACAGTTTACATACAGTTGAAAATATACTTATACAAATTTTTATTGGCAATGGTTCGATTGAAGAAATTAAGACAATCCAATTATATATAAACCAACGAATGCCACATGCAAATATAATTGGCTGTACAACGTCCGGGGAAATTATCAATGGTCAATTCTTATATGGAAAGACAATAATAAATTTTACTACGTTTCAACAAACACGAGTAGAAATTGGTTACTCACATCATTCAAAGCTATATCAAGAAGTGGACACAGAAGTGGACACACAAGATTTAAAAACAATCATTGCTTACTCAACGAATTCTTCACTTCAATTTGATTATCATTTTAGAAAAGATATGTATAGTGAAGATGTTGTTATTGCAGATGGATGTGCCTCGAACTCGAAATATAAAGAGGTTTATGTATTTACGAATCATAATATAATCGATAATGGTGCTGTATATGCAAAATTATATAGCAAAGATTTGTCTACTTACATATATCGAAGTATTGAATGGAAAAAAATTGGAATCCCAATGAGTGTAACTAAAGCGGATCAAAATAAAATTTATTCGATTAATAATGAGATTCCAATAAAGTTTCTCGAAAAGTATTTTGGAAAATATTTTATTGACCAGTTGCCTCATTCTGGACATGATTTACCTCTATTATTTTCAACTAAAGAAGAGGAAGCTACTTATATTCAAGATGTTCTTCAAGATGGAACGATTTGCATAAGTTCAAATATAAAAACGGGTGATGAATTTACAATCGCTTATTTTGACCTTGCACACATCATAGATAAAAGTTTGAAACAATTAAATACATTTGCCAAACGACCAGTTGATACAATTTTTGCATTTACAAGTTCAGCGAGAATGAGTTTATTTGACTCACTTACAAAACAAGAACTGACTCATCTCCAACGAATAGCCCCAACAGCGGGAATCGTCACTGAAGGTGAGTTAGTGCAAAGGAAAAATATAAAGTACAATTCAAGCTTTACAGTAACTGCTTTATTAATATCAGAAAATCTGCAAGCAAATCCGAAAAATAACCTAGACTTTCAATACCAGCTAACAAGTGAAATGAAATCGCGCATGTATTTAACAAGTTTAGTAGCAATGACGACAGATTATATCCAAAATTTATCAGAGGAATTAAATAAGAAAAGGTTTCTCATTTCCTATGACAAAGATACTGCGTTACCTAATCGGTTGAAAATTACTGAAACTGTTGATCAACTTATTGCAAATGCTGCAGAAAATGAGCGATTTGCAGTTGCATTTATCGATATTGATCGTTTTAAGTTAATTAATGATAGTTTTGGTCATTATGTTGGCGATATTATTATTGTTGAAATTGCAAATCGGATAAAAAAACATCTTAATCACAATATTTTTATTGGCCGTTTTGCCGGTGACAAATTCACGTTAATTTTAGGAGAAGAGTACAGTACGGAAGAAATTCTCATGCTTGCGACCAACATTTTAAGTACAATCCAGGAACCGTTACAATATGAGTCACAAGAATTCGTACTTTCAGCAAGTATCGGTGTAAGCTTTTACCCTGAGGACGGAGTTGATACGCAAACCATTTTAAAAAATGCGGACACAGCAATGAACCGTGCAAAAAAATATGGTGGCAATCAAACGGTCTTTTTTGCAAGTGAAATGAATGAACAAATCAAGTATAAGTTTGAATTAGAAAATTATTTACGCCGTGCGATTGAAAAAGAAGAGCTGTTCTTATTATATCAACCTGTCGTTGACTTACATACTGGTAAGATTATCGGGAGTGAGGCATTACTTCGCTGGAATCACCCGATACACGGTTTAATACCACCATTGGAATTTATTCCGATTGCCGAAGAAACAGGACTTATTCACGATATAGGAAAATGGGTACTCATGGAAGGTTGTAGACAAAATAAAGAATGGAATGAGAAGGGATATGATGTATTTATTTCCATAAATGTTTCTGTACAACAATTTCTTGATCCATCCTTTTTACATGAGTTGCATGAGGTGTTAACAACAACCCAAATGGATCCAAGTCTACTCCATTTAGAATTAACCGAAAGTGGAATGATTGATAATGTGCAAAAATCAATAGAGATTATGAATACGATTCAACAATTAGGTGTTAAAGTTTCAATTGATGATTTTGGAACAGGGTATTCGTCTCTTAGCTATTTAAGAAATTTACCAATTAATACGTTAAAAATTGATCGGTCATTTATTAATAACTTTCGCTCCGAATCTGCAGACTATTCGATTGTTAAAGCGATTATTACAATGGGAAATGGACTTTCTGTTAATGTCGTCGCAGAGGGTGTTGAAACTTTTGATCAATTAGTGGAGTTGAAAGAATTAAAATGTGATTTTGCACAAGGTTACTATATTGAAAAACCTGTTTCACCAACAAATTTTATTAAATTAATTAATAGCAATAAACATCCAATTGTATAAATATTAAAAAGGAGCTGCTACTTAAGACAGCTCCTTTTACGGTTAATAGGAAAGTATAAATTTTCCAATTTCAACTTTAAACTTTCTACTTACCTCTATGCATAAGCGTACAAGGAAAGTTCTAATAGCATGACATCAAGGCCGAAAAAACTCTCTTACTTATCAAGCGAACTCTAGTCTCTCGTTTCGCTAAAGCTTGTGCGTCTTTCTTTCTTTATTTTTTGTATGGTCGTTGTAAAGCTTGGAGTACAACCCGTTTTCCGGTATTTAACGTAAATTCAAAACGGTCATTTTTTCTATCTTCATCATATTGAAAATGATGATGAACACTGCAAAGGTGTAAAGTATTATCGAACATAAGAAAATTAACACCTTCTTTTTCCTTAGATACTAAAAAAGAAAGGTAATTGTGACAAAATGTACTGTCAAATATTGAAAATCCAAGCTCGTTTAGCTTCTGAATAAATTGATAATATGCTTCGTCATTTAGTTCATCTAACCATGTTTGAAAACTAATTGTGAATGTTTTGCGTATCCTTACCTCATCTTCATCTTGTAACGGAAATTGTTTATTATCATATTGCATTACGTAATTTTCTGTTAAAATACCGGTTTGCCATCGGTTGAGTCGTTTTACTTGGATTTCCTTATAAATGAACTCATCAAGTGGATACGCTTCTTCTGTTTCTAAATCAATGAGAATCCATTCCTCATTAAATTTTTCGACAACTCCATTAAAATAGGCACGCTCTTGTTTTTCAATTATATTATATCGGTCTAATTTCATTTGTTTCCTCCACAAGATGTCGTACTTTAATTTAAGCAACTTCACTATCATTTATTAGCAAAGAAAAAAACTTTTATACACGAAAAGTGAAAGACTTTTATAAAGCTATTTATTCATGAACAAATTTCTTTTATCATTTATGTATTTTGTTAGAAAGAACCATTCGCTCTCATACCTCATCTTGCTATCTCGAAATATTTGAATGTAAAAATAATCACTATTATAAATTTACCGACTTTTAGCATTGACCAAACTTCTTCTTTAATTGTAAGCTAAAATTGTTACAATAAAAGGGGGAGAAATATATTGATAAAACTTTTATACATATGTTTATCTAGTGCTTTATTACTTTTTATACTAACACCTAGTAGCATGGAAGCAGCGGTAGATACAAAACGTCAATGGCAAGATGAAAGCGTTTATTATCTTTTAGTTGATCGTTTTTTTAATGGTGATTATCATAATGACTATTTCATAAATACGAAAGAACATGATGCTTATCACGGTGGAGACTTTCAAGGGATGATGACAAAGCTCGATTATATTCATAATATGGGCTTTACTACTATACGACTAGATGTTATTTTTGATCAAGAACGATATAGTCCATCTGGTCAATTTTTAGTCGATCCTTACACAATAGAAGAACATTATGGGAATTTAAAGACATTTAAGCAACTTGTCAAAAAAGCCCATGAGCGAGATATGAAAGTGATGATTGATTTCCCAATCGCCACATTACAAGGTATGTCTGAAAATGACATGATTATGCTAGCAAACTGGTGGAAGGATCAGACCGGTATTGACGGATATTTTCTACCCAATTTGGATAAAACCCCTCAAAATTTTTTGGAACGTTTTATTAGCGAACTGAAATATACAAGTGAAGTGTTTTATCTTGTTGGTGAAGTAGAACAGGCGGATATAAAGGAGATCGAAAACTATGAAAATATGGGTCTTACTAGTATAATCATTTCCACTTCATCAGATGAATTAAGAAATATTTTTCAATCACCAAATCATTTGCTTGAGGCTGTATTAAGTAGATTCGTAGATCAGAAATCCTATTATGTTACAAAAAACATTGATCGTCCCGGGAAGGCCCGATTTACGAATCATATCGTTCAATCAAATCAATTTCCTGGTGACAGGTGGAAGCCGGCACTTTCACTTCTCTATACAACTCCAGGTGTTCCAATGATTTATTACGGTTCTGAAATAGCATTAATTGGTGGTGGAGTCGATAATGACGAGCAAATGTTAGAATTTCGAGCAGACCAAGAACTTATTGAATTTATTGAAAAACTAGGGAAAGCTCGAAATCAATATCGCTCTTTAACAAGAGGTGACTACCAAATCATTTTTGAGCAAGAAGGGATTGCTGTATATACGAGATCGTATCTCGGTGAAAAAACAGTTATAGCAATCAATAATACCTCAAAACATCAAACGATTGAGATTCCAGCTACTGACATTGGTACAAATAAACAATTACTTAGTCTTATCGAAGGTGGACTTATTAAAGAACAAAATGGAACTTATTTTATTCCATTAAATGAAGAACAAAGTGACATTTACATCGTTAGAGATGATTATGGTTTAAACATTTACAATATCCTAATTATGATTGCTGTACCTGTAAGTTTTTTAATTTTATTTTATGCGATTTGGAAAAAAGGTAGGAAGAAGAGAGTGTAAGTCATGATCATGCAATTTTCAACTTCCAATTATAAATTATGAAGAAAATTTGTAAAGTTGTAGGCCTTGTATGAAATCGGGCAAAGGTTAGTGATAATTGATGAAAGTATACTGCGAACAATTTCGGTGGTAAAGATTGGATTTTTTGGATTAGGAGGAAATGAATATGACGGTAACAATAAAAGATGTTGCAAAAGCAGCAAATGTAGCTCCATCCACCGTTTCAAGAGTAATTGCTAATAGCCCTAGAATTAGTGAGGAAACGAAGAAGCGTGTGAAGAAAGTAATGGATGATCTTGGCTATCATCCTAATTTAAACGCGAGAAGTTTAGTCAGTCAATCAAGTCAAACAATTGGTATCGTTTTACCTAGTGCAGGTAACATTGTGTTTCAAAACCCATTTTTTTCAGAAGTCCTTCGAAGTATTAGTGAAGGTGTTCATCATCGACATTATGCTCTCCAATTAACAACTGGCAATACTGAAAACGAAATATACGAGGATGTAATTCGTATGGTACAAGGGCGGCGCGTAGATGGCTTAATCCTCCTTTATTCAAAAGTAGATGATCAAGTTAGTGCCTATTTGGAAAAAATCGGTTTTCCTTTTGTGCTGGTTGGTAAGCCTTATAGAAACATAAATACAATTACTCATGTCGATAACGATAATATTTTAGCTGCAAAAGATGCAACAGAATATTTATTAAAATTAGGCCATAGGGATATCGGTTTTATCGGTGGTAGTAAAAACCTAATGGTAACAAACGATCGTTTAGAAGGTTACAAACAAGCTTTAAAAGAGATGAATCTATCAATTCGAGAAGAGTATATTGTTCATGGAGAATTTCTTCTAGAAGATGGTCAAGAAGCGGTTAAAAATTTATTAGCGCTAAAGACTCCACCAAGTGCTCTTCTTGTCGTGGACGACCTTATGTCTGTTGGTGTACTTAGAGCAATTTATGATATGAAACTAAATGTCCCTGATGATCTATCTATTATTAGTTTTAATAATGCATTATTTGCAGAGCTGTCGACACCTCCGCTAACATCTGTTGATATAAATATTTTCGCATTAGGTATGGAATCGGTCAAATCGTTAATTGATAAAATTGAAAATCCAAATGAACCAATAAAACGAATTATTATTCCACACCAAATAATCGAGCGACATTCCTGTAATCAGATTTTTGTAAAAGTATAATTAGACAAACGAGTATACTTCAGGGCAATCTATTATAATTTTAAAAGACTGCACCAAAAATAGATGCAGTCTTTTATATAATCGAATTAGCGATAATTGACAAATTGCACGTCAATGGGTAAGTCAGCTTCACGAATTACAGCAATTACTTTTTGTAAATCATCTCGACTTTTTCCAGTTACGCGAATTTGGTCATCCTGAATTTGACTTTTTACTTTTAGACCCGAATTTTTAATAAGGGTATTAATCTTCTTCGCATTTTCCTTATCGATTCCTTGAACAAGTTTTGCACGTTGACGAACATTCCCACTAAATGCGCTTTCCAATTTTCCATATTGAAGGTTTTTTATTGGAACATTTCGTTTGATTAATTTTCCTAATAGTACGTCTTTCAGTTGTGACATTTTAAACTCATCATCGGAAATTAAAACAAGTTCGTCGCCTTCTACTTTTACATCGCTACTACTACCTTTAAAATCATAGCGATTCTGAATTTCTTTCATTGTTAAATGAATTGCGTTTGTTACCTCTTGCATGTCGACATTTGAAACAATATCAAAAGAGCTCTCTTTAGCCACAAAAGTTTCCTCCGTTCCATGTTGTATTTCCTACATTATAGGGAAAAACTTGGAAAACGGCAAGTGTTTGTAGTCTAAGTTTACTCAGGGAGCTCATTTAAAACTTGTCATCTAGTTTTATTTTCAAATTATAGGTGGTCTGTCTTTTTTGAATATTGATGTTTACCAGCCTTGCGATTTATTTCTTTTCGTTCGTTTTTCTTTTCACGCACTGCTTGATGGTCAACAGGCTTTTTATCATCATCAGCTGTTCTTGACATATGGCACACCCCTTTAAAAGTCTGTGATTCATTTCTATTATTGGGCAATATCAATTTCACTATTCGTTTTTTCGTTTAAGAAGAAGATGGCAAGAGTTCCTGGACCGGAATGTGCACCAATTACAGAACCAACAATGTTCATATAAAAATGTTTACAGCCAAATCTTTCTTCAATCATCTCTTTCATGAGAAGTGCTGTTTCTTCGTCATCGCCGTGACTAATTCCAATGAGTTGATTTTGTAAATCCACACCTCTGATTTCCATTAATTCCAAAATTCTAGTTAAAACTTTTTTCTTGCCACGAATTTTTTCAATCGGAATGAGTTTTCCTTCTTCGACATTTAATAATGGTTTGATATTCAATAATCCACCGACAAAGGCACTTGCTCGGGAAACACGCCCACCGCGACGTAAATATTCCAAATCATCAACAGTAAATAAGTGTTCCATATGTTCGGAGTAAAATTTCGTTTCTTGAACAATTTTGTCTTTTGTTGCCCCGGTTTGTGCAAGTCGAACTGCATGATAAACAATTAGACCATGACCTAAGGAGGCGGCCTTTGTATCAATAATCGTCAAATCAAAATCTGGATATTCCTCAAGAACTTGTTCTCTAATCATACATGCCGTTTGGTACGTACCGGACAATTCAGAAGAAAATGCAATATAAATCCCAGTTTGTTTCGCTTCGGCTAATTTTGTAAAAACTTCTTTCACTTTTGTAGGGGATGCTTGTGATGTTTTTGGTGATTTTCCGTTTCGCATCGCATCGTAAACCGCTTTTGCACTAATTTTCGTTACATCATCATACTCTTTTCCTTCTAACTCTACTTTTAATGGAATAAATTCGATATCGTGTTCTACTAAAAATTCATATGGTAAGTCACAGCCGCTATCTGTAATTAATTTTACATTTGCCAATAAAACCACCGCTTTCTATTACATTATCTATGCTTTAGTTTAACACCAACATTGTGAGATTTAAACCAAAACTTGACAGAAATACGTTGGTAAATTGGGAAAGACTAAAAATAATGTAAAGTAATTATACTGGAGGGAATTATGGTTAAAGCACAAGTTAGAAAAATAATTGTTGTTATTATCGGAGCATTCATTTTTGCGTTTTCAATGAATTTTTTCTTAATTCCTGCTGGTGTTTACTCTAGCGGATTTTCTGGTCTAAGCCAGCTTCTTTCTCGGCTTTTCAGTGAATACGTTAACATAACTATTTCAGTGGGGGTCTGGTTATTTTTGTTAAATATTCCTGTCACAATATTAGGATGGAAAAAGGTCGGGAAAACTTTTACTCTGTATAGTTTTTTTAGTGTTATTGTTTCTTCGTTTTTTCTAAATATTATTCCAATCCAAAAATTATCGGATGATATATTATTAAATGCTGTGTTCGGTGGTGTTATAGGCGCGATTGGTATTGGAATGACTTTGCGTGAGGGAGCCTCAACAGGAGGAATGGATATTATTGCTGTATACTTATCGAGAGTGATTGAAGGCTCGGTTGGAAAATTTACTATGATATTAAATAGTTTTATTATTTTATCGGCAGGTTTTTTATTTGGATGGGAAAAATCCCTATATACGCTCGTTGTTCTTTTTTCAAGCTCAAAAGTAATTGACCTGATTCATACACAATCACAAAAACTTACAGTTATGATTGTTACGGAAAATTCGTATGATTTAAAAAAGGCGATTTTAAGTCGTTTAACGCGAGGAGTAACGATTGTACCCGCACATGGTGCCTATTCTGAATCTGGAAAAGATATGCTAATTACCGTAATTAGCCGGTATGAGTTGTATGAACTCAGGAAAATTATAAAGGAAATTGATGCGAAGGCTTTTACAAACATATTACAAACAGATTCAGTTATTGGCTTGTTTCGAAAGGATTAAAAAGACAGCCCAAATGTTTGAGCTGTCTTTTTACGTGTTATCGGAGGCAAATAATATGGTATTACAGAGAATCGAAATTGTTATTCATTTTTCTACTTTCTGCTTCAGCGTAGGTTAAATGATAAGGGATTTTTTCAGCATGTTTTCTAACAGCATCTACACCTTGTTTAACAAATCGTCTCGATTTTCTGCCCATTCTTATCCCTCCAACCGTAATTTTGAACGAGTATTCCCGTTCATTACTATCATATCCAATTGTATTGTAATTACACAGCCGGTTTTGCACGATCCCTGATTTTCACAATCATGTAACTTAACAAAATTGATTTATTCCAAGAGAATAAAAAAAGCTCCAATCTTATTAGGACTTTTTCAATAGTAGATCTTCTAAGTAAACTGCGACACCGTCTTCTTCATTTGTTAATGTTACGTCTTTTGCTACATTTTTTGCTAAGTCAATTCCATTTCCCATGGCGACACCGTAACCTGCATAATCAAGCATTTCTAAATCATTATCTTCATCGCCAAAAGCAATGACACGACTTTTAGGAATCCCATAGTAATCAGCTACCTTTTTAACACCAACAGCTTTATTAATTCCGTGTTTTACAATTTCAATAACAGGAAAAGGGGCTCCCCAACTCCGATGTTCAATAACTTCTGCCCTTGTTTCAGATAAATAATCATTGATTTGTTTAACATTTTGTTCGTCGGAATGAATAAGTAAACTTGTTGGGTCATGTTTTAAAAACTTTCGTAAATCCCCAGATGTTATGTTCGGATTTCCTAATTTAAAAATATCAATGAGTTTTGCGTCATGATAATGGAGATAGATGTGATCCATTACTTCTGCGATAATGTTTTGGATGGAGTACTTGTTCGATATATCGATAATATCACTCACGGTATTTAAAGGTAGTGGTTGATGATATACACCCCAATTGTGGTCAAGTGGATGGTGAACGAAAGCGCCATTAAAATTAACAATCGGGCTTTGTAAATTCAATTCTTTATAGTACATTTCACTTGCACGATATGGTCTTCCCGTCGAGATCATTACAACATGACCCTCTTCTTGTACTTTATTTAAAACGTCTTTTGTTTTTTTAGAAATTGATTTGTCATCTTTTAATAATGTACCATCTAAATCTAAAGCAATTAAATGTTTGTCTTTCATTGAGACATTCCTTTCATTAAGCATTTTTTAGAAATAATATCTTATGCATGGTAAACTAATGTTAAATTGTATTACATATTAGTTTATAATATATAAATAGAATTACAATACTTTTGCTTAATTTAGATTGTAGGGGGAAAAACATGATACTTGTTGATAAGAAAAAAGTCGCAAATATTCCTTTGCTAGAGATTGTCCAGAACGAGTTAATAGATAGAGCAGTTCCAACTGTGTTCTTCTTTCACGGGTTTACTAGTGCAAAAGAACACAATTTACATTATGCTTATTTACTTGCTGAGAAAAATATTCGTGTCGTTCTCCCTGAAGCCGATTTGCACGGCGAGCGAAGTCGAAACATTTCAATGGAAGAACAAGCATTAGCCTTTTGGCAAATTATCTTAAAAAATATTGACGAACTCGGCCTTCTAAAGGATGAATATGTAAACAGACATTTGACGGTAGAGAATCAAATTGGTGTTGTTGGAACATCAATGGGAGGAATTACGACATTCGGTGCTTTATGTAAATATGACTGGATTACAGCTGCAGTCAGTTTAATGGGAAATCCTGCCTATCATCATTTTGCCCGATATTTAGTTGCGGAACTACAAAGTCAAGGGCATGAAATTCCTTACTCTGAACAACAATTGGAAGGGGAGTATCAAAAACTATTACCTGTTGATTTAAGTATGCAACCAGAAAAATTAAATAACCGGCCATTATTATTTTGGCATGGTAAGAAAGATCCCGTCGTTCCATATACATATGCTTATGAATTTTATCAAAAAGTAAAAGGGAGCTATGAACATCCAGAGCATATTCAGTTTATTCTCGATAATCACGCTGGGCATAAAGTGTCCCGAAAAGGCTTACTTGCAACAGTAGAGTGGTTTAATAAATATCTTCATCAAAAATCATGATGATTCAATTTCCTTCATGTATTTGATATGATAAGATAAGATTTGAAGAAGGAGGTCAGTTTAATGGATGAAACATTAAAAGAAAATTTGCTCGGTGCATTGGAACAAGTAATCGATCCTGAATTAGGAATTGACATAGTAAATTTAGGCCTTGTTTATGATGTGAATCTAGACGAAAATGGAACAGCGATAGTGACGATGACGTTAACATCAATGGGCTGTCCTTTAGGAGGCATCATTTCAGACCAAGTAAAGATTGCCTTATCTGATATCCCAGAAGTAAAGGATACACAAGTAGATATTGTTTGGAATCCACCGTGGTCTAAAGATAAAATGAGCCGTTACGCGAAAATAGCCCTCGGTATTCCGGATTGAGGCTGATTATCAATAATTGCAAGAGGAAGGTGCTTATTATGAGATATCTTCCTCTTTTCTTTTAAGGCTAGTGATTCTCATGAGTTTTCCGTTATCAGTTCAATAATGGCAAAATTTATTATCCAGTGACATTCATTTTTCTCGTCTTTTAGTAAATGATAAGAAAAGAAAATGAAGGGGGGATAATAATGGGGGAAAATCGCCAGTTTCGTGCAGGACAAAAAGTACCGAATGATGGGATTTATATTGAAATTGGTGAAGTTGGTTCATCTGTCGTAAATCCAAGACAAGTACGGTTAAAAGCGGGAGAACGACTTCCAGAAAATTCAAATCATAATCGTGTGTGGACATTTAAAGGATAATTGTATAATAAAAAAATGAAAGGGCTGTCCAGTGAAAATTCCTTAGGGCAGCCCTATTCATTATATATTTAGTTCTTGTTCTTTTGGCATCGCACCTGTTATAAAGAAAATAAAAACGGTAACCACAACAGCTAAAATTGTTCCAACAGTAAAATCGTATGGAGCTGCTTTCATTGATCCAACAATATAAGTAATCATATGGGATAATAGAAATACCCAAAAAAATGTCCAGAAGTAACGCATGTCATCTCACCTACTTTGTATGATGTATTTATTTTTGTCTAATCCATATAAAATAATATTACCATAAAAATGAATTTTAGGTAATAAACTTAGTTCATGTTTTCCTGTCTTGTCAAATTCGTAAAAATAAGAAAAATAGGCGAATGTAATAGAGAGTTTATTATGGTTTTGAATATAGTATTATGAGAAGTGCTGTCGATAGGTAGTCAGTGTGTTAATGAATGGATAAGTTATAATAAGAGGGGTTAAAAATGAACTGGAGAACTTTTAAATTAAACAATGATTATTGTATCATTCATTATCCGGAAAAACCAAATGGATTTGGTGTGTTAATTATCGGCGGGGAAGAGCAATATGTCAATGGGCAGGATAGCAATTGGTTAAGCAATAACAATAGACATAATATTCTTCAGTCATTAATTGATGATGGTTATACTGTATATTATCCGAATTTTAATAAGAACCATATGGGAAATGCGCCATCCGTTGAGCAAGTAACGAGCTTGTATGAATATATAAAGCGAACAGAAATATTAAATGAACGAATTCATATTATCGCTGAAGGTATTGGTGCATTAATCGCGATGGACTTGTTAAAAAATAAAAATGAAATAATCCGTTCAATTGCTTTTATTAACCCAATATTTTCTATCCAGTGGCTACTAAATCTAATAAAAGATCAACCCTTCCTATATAAAAAGACCATCCAAGATATTGCAAAAGCATTCAATATAAGTGAAGAAAAATGTGAAAAAACAATCAAAACGCAAGAAATTTCTCGACATCAAATCAGTTATCCTTTCGTGATTATTCATATATTAGAACATGGAGTTCAAGATGCAGAATGGACCCAGCTCTATAAAAAATATCTTCATGACTATAATGATCAAATATATGTAATGTTACCAGAAAAACGTTCTAGAATAGCCTATTATACAAAAAAATTATTCAAAAAAGCAGAGGTACAATTATAAAATATATAACAGGTGGGGAGAATTTTGAATGGTTTCATCCTTCTCGGAGCGTTTGGCCAATTGGGTTTTGAATTGTGTGGAGAATTATTAGATAAAGGTTATCAAGTGTACCATGTTAATATTTGTGATTACTTAGAAGATGAAGAAATGATAGAAGAAAAGGCTCTCTATATTGGTAGAAATAGTAATTTTAAAATATACAGAGAAGATGATGGGCCAAAGATAAGTACTTTAGATTATCCAATTATTCTTCCTATATATGATTGGCATTTTTTTCAGGATAATGCAATTGATAAACTTAAGGAAAAAATATATCAGTTGCTTCATTCGTATAAAAATAAAATGAATGAACCATACATCATTACATTAGATATGAAAAATGGTGGAGATAAAAATCCGCTATTAGAAGAAGTAGCCAAACGAATTCAGGGTGCAACGAAAAGAAATTTAACGATTCAATTACCAATTCTATATGGCAAATGGTTAACATCCTCATCTTATCTTTTCAATGTATTAACGAATAATTATGTAAGAAAGTGTTATGATGCTATCCACTTAACGGATGCTGTTAGGGAAGTTGTGAAATTAATTTTGATGGAAAAATTAGGTGTTTTTTGTATAAATAATAGAAAAGAAGATCGTTGGATTCGTTATCTTTACGAAATAACAGGAGTTAAATCAAGAACAGAGTATATCAGTTATGAAAAGACTGGTTTTTCCGGTGAGCCAATTATGGTTAATGAGTGTGAAAGTTGGTCTTTAGAAGATGATAAGAAAAGGTTATTAAAGCTTAGTCCGAAACTTGTTAAATAAGTTTTTGTAATAAGGATATTCAATCGACTAAAAATCCCATTGAATATTCCTTTTTTTTACGGTAAAATTAGTACCAAGTCATAATAATTAGTGTTAATTGTAAAAGTAGGAGGCATATATATGGATGTAGGTGTTATTGGTATTGGGCGTTATGTTCCAGAAAAGGTTGTTACAAACCAAGAGTTGGAAAAGACTTTAGATACATCAGATGAATGGATTCGTACGCGAACAGGTATAAGAGAACGACGGATTGCAGCAGCTGATATGAATACTTCTCATATGGCGTTACTCGCAGCAAAACAAGCAATAGAAGATGCAAATATTCAACCTGAAGAAATAGATTTAATTTTAACGGCAACCGTCACACCCGATCAGTCGTTTCCATCCATTTCATGTATGATACAAGAAAAAATCGGTGCGAAAAAAGCGGCAGCAATGGATATTAGTGCTGCTTGTTCGGGGTTTATGTACGGGATGGTGACAGCAAAACAATTTATTGAAAATGGTGTTTATAAATATATACTTGTAATAGGAGCTGAAAAACTATCAAAAATTACCGACTGGGATGATCGATCAACAGCGGTGTTATTTGGTGATGGTGCAGGAGCTGTTGTGATGGGCCAAGTGTCCCCTGGAAGAGGAATTTTATCCTTTGAGCTAGGTGCAGATGGATCAGGTGGAAAGCATTTATACCAAGAAAAATATATATCTATGAATGGTCGTGAAGTCTTTAAATTTGCTGTAAGACAAATGGGAGAATCTGCCGTTCGAGTGATTGAGAAAGCAGGTTTTACAAAAGAAGAAATAGACTTCTTAATACCACATCAAGCAAATATTCGTATTATGGAAGCAGCAAGACAACGCTTAGACCTTCCAGTCGAGAAAATGTCAAATACTGTAGGTAAGTATGGCAACACATCTGCCGCATCTATTCCGATTTCGATGGTTGAAGATTTGGAAGCAGGAAGAATTAAAGAAGATGATTTAATTGTTATGGTTGGATTTGGTGGCGGTCTTACTTGGGGTGCAATTTTAATGCGCTGGGGAAAATAGTCTACTCATTGTACTGGTTTAGAAAGATTTTTTCAGCATCTTACATGGTTAAAAGATTCTCGTTCTCAATAACCTATTGCAACTAAAAGACAGTAAAAGTTCTCGAATAAAAATGAAATTAGGATAAGAAATTGTATTTAAAGGAGATGTATAAATAATGGAACGACGCAGGGTAGTGATTACTGGAATTGGTGCAGTTACACCCGTAGGCAACGATGCCCATACATCATGGAACAATATTATTCAAGGAAAATCAGGAATTGGTCCAATGACTCGAGTTAATGCAGAGGAATATCCAGCGAAAGTTGCAGCGGAAGTAAAAGATTTTAATCCTGAAGATTTTATTCATCGAAGAGATGTACGTAAGATGGACCGTTTTACACATTATGCTGTTGCTGCATCACTTATGGCTGTTAAAGATTCCAACTTAACTATTGATGATGAAAATGCCCATCGAGTCGGTGTTTGGATTGGTTCAGGAATTGGGGGGATGGAAACTTTTGAAAATCAGTTTGAAACGTTTTTAAACCGTGGCTATCGACGTGTAAGTCCATTTTTCGTTCCAATGATGATCCCGGACATGGCAACGGGCCAAGTATCAATTTTTCTCGGTGCGAAAGGATTTAATTCTTGTACTGTGACAGCTTGTGCAACTGGGACAAATTCGATTGGGGATGCTTACAAAGTAATTGAGCGCGGTGATGCAGATGTAATGATTTCAGGGGGTTCAGAAGCACCGATTACAAGAATGTCTGTTGCTGGATTTTGTGCAAATACAGCTCTTTCCACGAATCCTGATCCCCAAACGGCCAGTCGTCCATTTGATAAAGATCGTGACGGTTTCGTTATTGGTGAAGGTGCAGGAATTGTTATATTAGAAGAATTAAATCATGCATTAAATCGTGGAGCAAAGATTTATGCGGAAGTTGTAGGCTATGGGGCAACAGGTGATGCTTATCATATTACAGCTCCAGCACCTGAAGGAGAAGGTGGAGCGAGGGCAATGAAAATGGCAATTGATAATGCTGGTATCTCACCAGAAGAAATTGGCTATATTAACGCACACGGAACAAGTACAGAGTATAACGATAAATTTGAAACAGCAGCCATCAAAACCGTATTTGGTGAACATGCTTATAAACTAGCTGTAAGTTCAACAAAATCAATGACAGGCCATCTACTTGGCGCTGCTGGTGCAATTGAAGCGATTTTTACCGTTTTGTCATTAAAAGAAGGAATTTTACCACCGACAATGAATTTACAAAATCCTGATCCAAACTGTGACTTAGATTACGTTGCGAATGAAGCAAGAAAACAAGAAACGAATTATGCGATGAGCAATTCATTAGGTTTTGGTGGTCATAATGCGACATTAGTATTTAAAAAGTACGAATAAAATAGAAGATTGCTATTCAAGAAGTGTAAATGGGGGCGTCTTAGTAAGTTGAATTTTTAAGCTAATAGGAAAGTATAAATTTTCAAATTTCTACTTTCCTTGTGCGCATAAGTGCACAAGGAAGGCTTCAAGCGTTGCATCACAGTCGAAAAAAAGCTTTTTCGGGGAACGCTAGTCTCTTTGATTGTCTGAAAGCTCAAGCGACCCTCAGTTCTCTTTATCCGGATGCCCCTTTCTACGTACCCTTCATTTCAGCACAACCTCTTTATCATTCTTAATATTTTTCTAAACAATCGAATAAGTAAATCTTGTGTTTTTAGGAATAATTTAACTCTGTTCGGACAATACTGTACTCAAACAGGATTTAAGCGAGGGGTTAGAAATGATGTATTTACATGATGTTTGGGTAAACTGGTTTGAAGGGGAAGAGAACGGTTATAATGTGTGCCATTTTCATGAATGGCGGAAAGAAGACACCATTGAATTATTAGATCAAGTACCTGTACTCAAAGTATCAAAGGAATTATACAATTATATTGAAAATGGTTTATCCGATTTACCTGAAAGCTTATTAAATGATGTCTATCAAAAAGCATACTTAAGAAAAAATCACGAACGAATTCAAATGGATTATTGTTTCATTGTAACAGATGGGATTGGAATTTTAGCAGTAGATACAATTGGCTATCAAATTCCAATGCGTAAAAGTCGAATTATTCCACGTCAAGAACAACTTGTCTATGATATGATTGCTGGCGAGGAGACACTTAGTTACATGCTAAAGAGTCAAGAGAAAAAAGAGCATCATATCCTTTCACCAGAACCTACAATAATGATGGGACTAACGCGCAAGGAACGCCAATTAAAGCAACTACTCTTTATGGCTCTTGACCACCTCTATGCTTCGAAAAATACAGGACAAGTTCGATATTGGTATACAGAATGGGCTCCAGAACAATATTCCATGATTCGAACGAAGCCATTTGAAGAAATATGGCAGCAATTATATGATGAAGTTAAGCATGGTTGGACGGAAAAACATGAAAAACTATGTGAAGCGTTAGTAAAAGGAGAACCCTATTTCGAAAAATTATGGGAAATGGAAAAGGGCTCAAAAGTCAATTAACTAATGAACGTGATATAGAAATATATGTAGATTAAGGGGAAATAAAAAGGGGATTAAAATCAAATAGCTAAAATAGTAAACCAAGACAGTTTATTGGGGTAACCAATGAACTGTCTTTTTGGGCTATTAGGAAAGTATAAATTTTCCAATTTCTACTTTCCTATACGCATAAGCGCAACTACGGCTCTGCTTTCGCTTAAAGGCTCAGAAATCGCCGAGTTTTCTTTATTGTGCGCTCGGAGAATGGATGATAACTTTGTAGTGAACGCTACAATAGACTTGACAGGAGGAGTTATTAGTAGAAGGTAAAGGTATTCGTGGTAACGTTGAATATAGGAAAATTTTTTTGTCTCTAAAAAGGAACAACTCTCTGGAATTTTCAGGGAATCCACTTAATAAATATGAAAAACTAAAATTGATAATCTAATAGCTATCTCCTTTCGTTTAACAAAATTTTTTAACTTATGAATACTATTTTCATATTTTGTAGGATAAAATGAAATAGAACAAGTAAAAATGAGGGGGAGAATCTGCATGAATGATTTTATGTTTCAGATTATTGCCATTGTCATTTATATGCTTGCGATGATTTTAATCGGTTTTTATGCTTTCAGTCGAACAAAAAGTTTAAATGATTATATGCTTGGCGGACGAAATCTCGGTCCAGCTGTTACAGCTTTGAGTGCTGGAGCAGCGGATATGTCAGGTTGGTTATTAATGGGCCTTCCAGGTGCAATTTATTTATCAGGTCTTGCTGAAGCTTGGATTGCTATCGGTTTAACGATTGGTGCTTATCTCAATTGGGTTTTTGTCGCTCCAAGGCTACGAACATATACTCAAGTATCCAACGATTCGATTACGATTCCTAGCTACTTAGATAATCGGTTAAAAGAAAATGGAAAAGTGTTGCGTATCGTCTCAGGTATCATTATCTTTTTATTCTTTACTTTTTACGTATCTTCAGGATTAGTTGCGGGTGGAGTTTTCTTTGAAGAATCATTTGGACTCGGTTATCATACAGGACTTTTTATTGTCGGTGCTGTTGTTGTTATCTATACACTATTCGGTGGGTTTTTAGGGGTAAGTTACACAGATGCTATTCAAGGACTAATCATGTTTTTTGCGTTAATACTTGTTCCTGCCATTGGAGTGTTTGTAACGGGTGGAATTATGGAAACGTTTACAGAAATAACATCAATTAATCCAAATCTTTTAAGTTTTGTTTCAGGGACAACCGCACTTGGAATTATCTCTGCTTTAGCATGGGGATTAGGATATTTTGGACAGCCACATATTATCGTCCGTTTTATGGCAATTAAATCTGTAAATGAAACAAAACGGGCGAGAAGAATTGGAATTGGTTGGATGGCACTCAGTATGATAGGTGCAATTCTTACCGCGTTAGTAGGAATTGCTTATTACCATCAAAATACAGGTGTAAAACTATCAGATCCTGAAGCAGTATTTATTGCACTCGGTCAAATTATTTTTCACCCGTTTATTGCAGGTATCATGCTAGCTGCTGTTTTAGCTGCAATTATGAGTACAATTTCGTCCCAATTAATCGTCACATCTTCTGCGCTTGTTGAAGATATTTATAAGGCAATTTTTAAAACGAATGCAACAGATGCAAAATATGTTTTCCTTGGACGGATGGCTGTTCTTATTGTATCGATGATCGCTTTTATACTTGCATGGGAGCAAACAAACTCAATTTTAAAATTAGTTTCTTTTGCATGGGCAGGTTTTGGTGCTTCATTTGGACCGATTATTCTTCTTACTTTATACTGGAGAAAAATTACTGCAGTAGGAGCTTTAGCAGGAATGATTACTGGTTCAGTGACCGTATTCGTTTGGGGGTATTCGAAACTCGGAAAAATTATGTATGAAATTGTTCCTGGATTCATCTTTTGTTTCATTGTAACGGTTATCGTTAGCCTCATTACGTATAAACCAAATGCGAAAATTGAAAGAGAATTTGATGAAACACTTTCACTATTAGAAAAAGATGAGTGATAACGTATTTTTCTTTAATAGGCATACTCCGTGTAAAAATGCAAAACATATACATGGAGGTGGAAACTATGTCAGAAAATCAAAAGATTAAAGATCAACTCCGTAAATATTTTAGTGATAAGCAGGCAGTTAAAGATGAACAACCCCATGAATTTGACCATGAACTTGCTAACGAACCACTTACTGCTAGTGAACGGTTAAATAATAAAAAAACGAAAAAGCGTCAATAAGTAACAGGGGGCATCCAGAAAGTCATATTTTTGATTTCTGGATGCCCCTTTTCATGTTTCAAAACCTTGATATATCAGCTTCCTTGATTATCACATTGTTTTAGGATTATCCATTTTCGGACAGCCCCTTACCTTGGGTACTAGGAAAGTATCGGTTTTTGATTTCTACTTTCTTAACGCTAAGCAATAATTATGGATTCGTATCACAAAGCTAAGAGCCCTTGAGTTTTCTTTATAACTATCTTTTACGGCCTAATCCCATTGCATTTTCCATTTTCTTTAACATTTTATTTGCAACTTTATTGGCTTTTTCTGCACCTCGGTCTAAAATTTCATCTAGCTCTTCGGAATCAATTAATTCTTTATAACGAGTTTGTATTGGTTGTAAGGCATTGATAATTACTTCTGCTAAATCTGTTTTAAATTCTCCGTAGCCCCTTCCTTCGTATTTTGTTTCAATTTCCTCAATAGACAAGTTACTAAAAATGGAATAAATAGACAATAGGTTTGAAACCCCAGGTTTGTTTTCATAATCATATTTCACAATACCATCAGAATCTGTTACAGCACTCTTAATTTTTTTCTCAATTTGTTTCGGTTCATCTAACAAGGAAATAAAACTTCTTTGATTTGGATCTGATTTACTCATTTTTTTTGTTGGTTCTTGCAATGACATAACTCGTGCACCAACTTTTGGTAAATGAATATTAGGAATTGTAAAGATATCATTGTATTTTTTATTAAAACGTTCAGCGATGTCTCTTGTTAATTCCAAATGTTGTTTTTGATCATCCCCAACAGGTACTAAATGAGCACTGTAAAGTAAAATATCAGCAGCCATTAATGGTGGGTAAGTTAACAATCCTGCTGAAACTGCTTCCCTTCCAGCCGATTTGTCTTTAAATTGAGTCATTCTTTCAAGTTCCCCGATATAGCTAACACATTGTAACATCCATCCAGCTTGTGCGTGTGCAGGTACCTCTGATTGGATGAATAATGTTGCTTTATCGGGATCAATTCCAACTGCTAAATATAATGCAGCTAAGCTTCGAATATTTTTTCGTAAAGTTTGTGGGTCTTGTGGAACTGTAATGGCATGTTCATCTACGATACAGAAATAGCAATTATAATCATTTTGTAATTCGACAAATTGTTTTAATGCCCCAATATAGTTTCCAATTGTAATTGTTCCACTTGGTTGAATTCCTGAAAAAATTGTTTTCATATTTACGCCTCCATATTTATTTACGTACTAACATGATTGCTGAAATGAACTTTATTTTACTAAAAAACAAAAAAACCATTCGCCCAAAATAGGGACGAATGGTTTTAAATCCGCGGTACCACCCTAGTTACCGAAAAGGTCACTTATCCTGTTAACGCCAGGTGCACGCAAATGCCTACTCATCGTTTTAAAAAACATTTTCGGATTTGACTCGAAAGCCCATTCCATCCCACTTGTAGTTTGTTTTCACCAACCACAAACTCTCTTTTATACAAAGAAGGATGTACTATTCTTTCTCATTGCTTTAGTTATTATAAAAATTTATAAAATTATTATATGCAATAAATAAATGAAAATCAACAAAATCCGACTAAATTATTGGGATATATCTTGAAAGGGCTTTATTTTCAATAAAGTTTAGTAAATGAAAATACATAAAAAGGAAAGTGTAATATTTCCTCTTGAAATCGCAAATAAAGATTGAAAACGCTTATATAATTAATAAATATGGTATTTATTATATTTGTAACGATAAAAGTATTTCTGGAAAAATGATAAATTATTTTAAAATATATACCATTTTCTATATAAATCATGTATAATTAAGAAAAAGAGATTACTATATTAAATTAATTTTAAATTAGCGATGTTAAATATCTTTTTATACAAATTAAATAAAAAGGGGCGTAAGATAAAAGATGGTTACATTATACACAGCACCAAGTTGTACTTCTTGTCGGAAAGCAAGGGCATGGCTAGAAGAACATCAAATTCCATTTAAAGAAAGAAATATTTTTTCAGAACCGTTAACAATTGAAGAAATTAAAGAAATCTTTCGAATGACGGAAGATGGAACAGACGAAATTATTTCAACGCGTTCGAAAACATTTCAAAAATTGGAAGTTAACTTAGAATCTTTACCGTTGCAAGAACTATTTCAATTAATTAAAAATAACCCTGGATTATTACGCCGGCCAATTATTATTGACGAGAAACGTTTACAAGTTGGTTATAATGAAGATGAAATTCGTCGTTTCCTACCAAGAAAAGTTCGGACATATCAACTAAGGGAAGCACAAAAACTTGTTAACTAACTTCCTCCTTTACTGTATATAAAATTATCTATATAATATAGTTTAACAGTCACCTTCATGCTTAAAGTGCGTGAAGGTTTTTTTCTAAATTGTTCTTTTTACGAGTTTTATTGATGTTAGTTTTTGCTTGAACTAGGTTGTTGACTTATTTTATAATGATTTGGTCTTTTTATTTCCGTTCTTTTTCATTTTGTCATAAAATATAATAAATAGACATACAATATGTTTTAATTCATTTGAAGCGAGAAATGGCAGTATATTGGTATTTACCAAGGGAATTTTGCCCTTCAAATAAACTGTAAAGAAGGGAGCGTTGTATGATGGATATTGAACGCATTAATGAGAATACGGTAAAATTCTTTATTTCCTATGTTGATGTAGAAGAACGAGGATTCGACCGTGAAGAAATATGGTACAGTCGTGAAAAGAGTGAGCAGTTGTTCTGGGAAGTTATGGATGAAATGACCGAAGAAGAAGACTTTTCTATCGATGGGCCATTATGGATTCAAGTTCAAGCTTTAGAAAAAGGTTTGGAAGTACTTGTCACAAAAGCACAACTTTCTAAAGACGGTGGGAAATTGGAATTACCGTTCGATGGAAAATTTAATGGTTTCTCAATTAATGACCAGGTAGGCGACTTTCTTGACCATCATTTTCACTATGATGATGAGGAAGATGAGTTGGATCCTGTAGACGAAGATTCAATTTCATTCATTGCTCATTTTAATCATTTTGATGATCTCATCCCACTAGCAAAACGCACGTTTCCGGAAGGGATTCATACAAAACTCTATTCGCTTAATAATCAATACTATCTCTATATAGATTTTTCATTCGATTTGTTTAATGAAGATGAAATTGATGATTATTTAAGTGTTCTCCTAGAGCATGGAATGGAGTCACAACGTACAATTCATTATCTTCAAGAGTACGGGAAAGAAATTATCTCAGAAAATGTTTTTGAAACCATCGATAAATATTTCTAGTTTTAATAAAATATGTTTTCGATTCCAATATTTGATAAATTAACCGGTTTTCCATGAGAAAATCGGTTTTTTTATGCTTTTAACTTTCAAAAATTTAATATTGAATCTTTGACGGAAAGTGTTAAACAATGGATAATTGCTAAAAAGCTAAAGGAGGATAACGGTTGTTCATTGCAAAAACAAGTGATGGTCAAATCGTTTCTTTGATGAATGTCTCCCGAGAAACACTAACTCATTTAAAAAAACAGGAGCAATATTTTTGTCCAGCATGTAGCGGAGAATTACTATTAAAAATGGGCATGAAGAAGCTTCCTCATTTTGCCCATAAAAGTCAATGTTCAATTAAGCCTGAAGGAGAATCCCAACAACATCTCCTAGGTAAAAAGAAATTGTTTCATTGGTTAACTTGGCAAGGATTTGAAACGCAAATGGAATGTTACCTGTCAGAACTCAACCAACAGCCTGATTTACTGTTTCAATGGAATGGTAAGAAAGGTGTCATTGAATTCCAGTGTTCAATTATTCCTTTAGAGGAAATGTATCGTCGTACGACCAATTATATAAATCATTCCTACCGTCCACTATGGATTGTCGATCACCGTCTTATCACTGCACAACTTAAACATAGGGTTCAATTAAATGAATTTTTAACTCATTTTATAACTAGAACATCTTCTGGTGATTCATTCATATTGGCAATGGACCCACGTGAAGAAAAATTTTATACGTATCACCACATTGTTCCTTATTCGATAAATCGGGCTTTTGTAACGGTACAGGAATTTACTTTGCAAGAGCGGCTTGAAAAATTGCTAATAAGTAAAGACCAATCCTTTCCATTTTACGATTATTGGTTTGAAGAGACAGAACGATGGGTAAAGAGATTACTCATTATTCCAAATGGACGTAAAAATACCTTTTTACAATTTTTATATCATCACCATTTACACCTATTAGATTTACCACCTGAGGTTGGGGTACCTGTTCCAGATATGTTTATCATAAAAAACTCACCAATCGAATGGCAATTTTATATATGGTTTTATTTTTTATATCAGCAAAGGTTAGGGGCTGTTATCCCGCTTGAAGATATATATTCTTTTTTAGGTAACCGCTTAAAACAGTTGATTGTGCAACGACAATTAGGTCGATTTCAAAAATCGTTTTGGAGGCAACCAGTTGAAGCCTATCTACAATTTTTAACGAATATTGGATTTTTTAGAAGAGAAGGGGACAAATTAATAGTTAAGAAAATACCACTGCTAATTAACAATCCAAATGTAAATCGAGAAAATGTAAGAAGAAGTTTTTTTAGACGGTATAAAGGCTTGATTTTACAATTATTTTTTAACAGTAGATTGATTTTTCCGGAACAGTAATGGAATTTCTCACGTTTATTAATTCGAATGAATAAGTATTCTTTCATTGACAGGATACGAAGATAGGTTTATGTTTAAAATTAACATATATTTCCTTTCATCAATTGTAAATTTCAAACATATATAGGAAATAGTTCTTTTAACGAATGGAGGAAAATGAATGTCAACTGAAAAAAAGGTACAAAAATTACCGACAAGAAGTGAAATTCCAGTAAATGATACGTGGGATTTAGAAGCTATTTTTGCCACGGACGAGCAATGGAAAGAAGAGTTTGAGCAAATTAAAGGATTACTTCCTAAAGCTCAAGAATTTCAAGGAAGATTAGGAGAGAGTGCTGAACTTCTTTATGAAGCGTTACAGTATCAAGACCAAGTCATGATGCGTCTTGGTAAATTATATACATACGCTCATATGCGCTATGATCAAGATACAACAAACTCTTTTTATCAAGGAATGAATGACCAAGCTAGAAACTTATATACGCAAGCGGCAAGTAGTTTTGCCTATATCGTACCAGAATTATTAGCAATTGATGAAGCGAGAATTAATCAGTTTTTACAAGAAAAAGAAGAATTAAAACTATATGAGCATGCGCTAGAAGAAATTAATTTACAACGCCCACATGTGTTATCATCCGATATGGAAGCATTACTAGCTCAAGCTTCAGAAGTAATGGATTCACCAAGTACAACGTTTGGTATGTTAAATAATGCAGATTTAGAATTTCCTTCAATAAAAGATGAAAATGGGGAAGATGTCGAGGTTACCCATGGTCGCTATGTTCGATTCTTAGAAAGTCAAGATCGTCGTGTACGGCATGATGCATTTCAAGCAGTGTATTCCACTTACGAAAGCTTCAGGAATACGTTTGCTAGTACATTAAGTGGACAAGTAAAACGAAATAATTTTTATGCAACTGTCCGTAATTATAAATCAGCTCGTGATGCTGCTTTATCTGCAAACAATATCCCTGAATCTGTGTATGATAATCTTGTAAATACGATAAATAAAAATTTACCACTCTTACATCGTTATGTTGCTTTACGGAAAAAAGTTCTTGGTCTTGATGAACTTCATATGTATGACTTGTACACACCACTTGTAAAAGATGTGAAAATGGAAGTAACGTATGAAGAAGCGAAAGATCTTGTGCTTAAAGGTCTAGCACCAATGGGCGAAGAATACTTATCCGTACTTAAAGAAGGGTTCGAAAATCGCTGGGTTGATGTCCATGAAAACAAAGGTAAACGAAGTGGAGCATATTCATCAGGTGCATATGGTACAAATCCATACATCTTATTAAACTGGCAAGATAATGTGAATAACTTATTTACACTAGCCCATGAATTTGGTCATTCTGTTCATAGCTACTATACAAGAAAAAATCAACCATATCCGTATGGTGATTATTCAATTTTTGTTGCTGAAGTCGCATCTACTTGCAACGAAAATCTACTGAGTGAATATTTATTAAAAACATTAGAGGATGACAAAAAACGTTTGTATATTTTGAATAACTACTTAGAGACATTCCGAGGAACAGTATTCCGTCAAACGATGTTTGCTGAATTCGAACATGATATTCATGTACGTGCGCAAAATGGTGAAGCATTAACTGCTGAATTATTGACGAATATTTATTATGATTTAAATAAAAAGTATTTTGGCGAGAACGTAATCATTGACGAGGAAATCGGTTTAGAATGGGCGCGCATCCCACACTTCTACTATAATTACTATGTTTATCAATATGCAACAGGTTTGAGTGCCTCAACAGCATTAAGTAAACAAATTTTAGAAGAAGGGGAACCTGCTGTCGAACGCTATATTGGATATTTAAAATCAGGTAGCTCCGATTATCCAATTGAAGTGTTGAAAAAAGCAGGAGTTGATATGACGCTTGCCGATCCAATCGAAAATGCATGTAAAGTGTTCGAGGAAAAATTGGATGAAATGGAAAGACTTTTGAACGTAAAATAAAATGAGAATGGGGCTGTCCAGAAAGCTGGTTTTTTCACTTCTGGATGCCCCCTTTTCATGTTTTAAAACCTTGATATATCAACTTTTTTGATTATCACATTTTTGGGATATCCCCTTTTCGGACGACCCCATATTTTTTATTAGGTGAGAAGTCATGATTTGTTTCATGTTCATGTAAAGACAATCTCATTACTTTTTAAACCCTTTAAATTTATTTCGATCATTTATGTGTAATAAAAGAATAAAAATTGAGAAATATAATAATGTAGCGGCTAAATATAAAGGGAAAATTTTCAGCAAACCAAATAAATAGGTAATAAAAGAAACAACGATAAAAATGATCATTCCTAGTACGTACCAATTGTTCATAAAATCACGCTCTTTTATAGATTTGTCCTTACTATCATATGAGTGCATAATAAAAATATGAAATTTTATCCTAATCGTCTTAAAAGAAAACAACTCATTGTTGACGAAATGTGTCGAAAATGTGAAATGTTGAATAAGTGCTTGCGTACAGGATGAATATTTGATATTATAGTGGTGTGAAGTTATTCACAAACAAACATATACCCCTTTGTTTGACCGTGAAAATTTCTCCCATCCCCTTTGTTCGTAACATGGAAGAGAGGTTCAGTGGACTACCCATCTGCTGGACCTCTCTTTCTATTTATTTAAAATGAAATCCATACGAAAAAAACTCTGTAAAGAAAACTGGGACACTAGTTCCTTTAGGAAACCAAAGAGACTAGAGTTCGCCAAAAAAGCTTTTTTTCGGCTGCGATGCCACGCTCGAAGCCTTCTTTGTCTGTTTAAGCGATAAGGAAAGTAGAAATTGGAATATTTATACTTTCCTATTAGCCAAAAAAAGACGGTTCGATTTTTTTATATCGAATCGTCCTCTTATTTTATCTAACATTTCCATGAATATAGCGCCAAAATGTCCCGTGTTCTGTATTTAATTTTTCTACGATCTGTTGGAGCATTAATTTTTTCATTTCTAACTCCACTTTTAGATGTGGTAAGTCGTAAACATAAGCAATATCTTGAGTTGAGACGATTTCATGATATTCAATAAATGATAATAATGGCGGTAATGAATGGCTAATTGGTAAATCACCTAATATTTCTTTCATAACCTCAAGATAAACTTCATACGAATTTACACCTGATAATTTGAGACCTTCTTCTTCAACATTATTATTAAAGAAGACAATCGTTGGTGTTTCAGTAACATCCATTTCGTTCGTTATTTTTAAATCACATTGAAATGCGTGAGAAGTGCTCTCCGAATGGATATCTTTTACAAATTCATCCACATCTAATTGTGCTTCTTTTGCACAAATGATCAGTGTATCTAGTTTTGAGATATTTTCTCCTTTTAAATAAACGTATTCTTGCAACTTTCTTAAAAATCGAATACCAGCTTTCTTTCCTTGTAATTCAGCAGCTTTAACAGCAATTGAAGCTAAATAAGGAGAATTAACATTTTGTTCTGCTTCTAGTTCCCCACAATCAATGCATTTTCGATTTATTGTTTTCTCTAATTTAGAACGAGCCTTTCTGTGATCTTTGTTTAAATTGGTCAATTTGCCACTTAACACATATGTTAAACTAAAATAATGTCCATATTCAAATTGTAATTTCTTTATTACTGGTTCCAGGCTAAAACAGTCAGAACAGAGCGGGTCAATAAATAAATAAAGCTCGAGTGGTCGATTATTTCCACAAACAAAAGAAGATAAATTGTATTCATAACGATTCTTATCAATCACTGGACCTCACCTTTTCTACTTTCAATCTCATCATTGGTATTAACCATATGGTGGGCAGTAATAACCAACCGTGAAAAGAACTCATCCCGGATAGGACCAGAGAATCCTACTTCATCCATCGCTTCTTCCATACATGATAACCAAGCATTTGCTCTTTTTGGGGTAATCGGAAATGGAAGATGGCGCATACGTAATTTTGGATGCCCATGTTCAGTTGTGTATAAAGGAGGTCCGCCTAAAAATTGAGTTAAAAATTGCTTCTGCTTTCTAGCCGTTTCCGTTAAATCTTCTGGGAAAATAGGAGCTAAATCTGGATGTTGTTTTACTTTACTATAAAAGGTATCAACAATCTTGTGTAATGTATTTTCCCCGACCATTTCATATTGTGAAATAAACTTTCTTTCCATTCGGATAACTCCTTTACTAAGCAAGTAGGGCAAGTCATTTATAAAAATCAATTGGATAATCATCGTTGCTTGCTGTACTTTATCGCTACTATGGATATTATTTTAACAGCGGTACGGGATTAACTCAAATAAATAGCTTAAGATAACGGGAATGAGCGCATTCCATAAATTTTAGGAAAAGATATATTTTTTGTGAAGTAATGAGCAAAAAAAGAAATAAAGAATACTAGAGTGTCGCTACAGCCTTCCGTGTACGATAATGTGCACAAGGGAAGAAGAAATTGGAAAAATTCCACTTCCCTATTAGCTAAATCATAGTTTTTATAAATATAACTTACACCTAACAACATTTTTGCTAGGTGTAAGATGAAAACTATGCATAATCATTTTGCATGATTTTTGCGACATAGTTTTGCGTTTCTTTAAAAGGAGGAATTCCATTATATTTTTTTACATTACCCGGACCAGCATTGTATGCGGCAAGAGCAAGATCAAGTGAACCGAATTGATCAAGCATTTTACGTAAATATTTTGCACCGCCCATTATATTCTCCCGTGGGTCATCAATATTTTCAACCCCAAGTGACGCAGCAGTCGCAGGCATAAGTTGCATTAAACCTCGAGCACCACTTGGACTGACTGCATTCATATTAAAATTTGATTCCTGTTTTATCACTGACAGTAAGAGAGAAGCGGGTAAGTTATATTTTTTTGCAGCTTCTTCAATAATTGGTTGAAGCTCATTATTCGCTAATTTAATATTCGGCTTATTTGAAGAAAGTGGAGATACAGGCATATTTCTAGTTTGTCTAGCCGAATTCATCATTGTACTAGCCGAATCATTTGTAGTACCCGCAACATTCTCATTAGCTAATACTTGTCCAAGAAGAGATGAAAAAATGGATGTAATCGTTGTTGATGAAGTATTACCAATGATGTTATTCATTTGGCGAAGAGCACTTATTTCTAATATTGTTTTAATTTGTTGAATATTCATGGCAATAACCTCTTTATTACGTAGTAGTATTAGACCCTTTTTATCATTTCTTTATAAAATCGCTGTACTTTATTATCGGTTTTACGTTGTGGGATTTGTAAAGTTTCTAGTAATTTATGGAAGTTTTCAACGTATTTTGGGTCATCTACTTCATATTCTACCTCAAAATCTTCTTTATTTAAATAATAACTTTTATCCAGGACGAGAAGTCCACCAGCATAGGGTATCTCTGCTCGTAACGTTTTCAATGTACCGAAATGGACAACTTTTTCAACTGGAATACCGAGTTGCTTTAGCTTATTTTTAATGCTCCCTGATGGAAATATGTTTTCCTTTAAAAATAAAATTCTCTCTCTTTCTTTAATCATTTCATTCGTTTCTAATAAACCGACCTCTCTAGGCTCTTTTAAAGTCATTTCATACGTTCCTGATTTGTAACGGATACGAAGTGCACACCCCATTTTTTTAAGTGCAAATTCAGGTGTATCAAAGTAATCATTTTCTTGCGTCAAAAATTCGTCATTACATATAGAAAAAAATGATTGTAACTTCTTAAATTCTGCTTTTGTTAATAGATTTTTATATTCTATTTCTAATTGTTCCCACATTTTAACTTCTCCCTTCACATGAAAATTTTATGATGAAATTCTAAGTCTTTTGGTAACTATATGGTAAAATAATATCAGATTTAAATGTTTCATAAAGATGATACAATAAAAAAGGCATGTTTTTTTGTTAAATAAGATAATTTGTCGCAAACGTTGTCATGCATTACAGAGGTGATTTTCATTGAAAAATTGGGAAGAATTTTTAGATCCATATAAACAAGCAGTTGATGAGCTGAAAATTAAATTAAAAGGAATAAGGAGACAATTTGAATTAGAAAAAACTCATTCGTCCATTGAGTTTGTTACAGGACGAGTGAAACCAATTGCAAGTATTATAGATAAAGCGAAACAGAAAAACATCCCACTTGACGAGTTACATAAATTGTATGACATCGCAGGTTTACGCATTATGTGCCAATTTGTTGATGATATTAAGAAGGTTGTTGAATTGCTAAGGATTCGTAATGACTTTGAAATAGTTGAAGAAAAGGATTATATTTCACATAAAAAAGCAAGTGGATATCGTTCTTATCATGTTATTATTCGCTATCCAGTGCAAACCATTCATGGAGAAAAAAAGGTGTTAGTCGAAATTCAAATTCGCACGCTTGCAATGAATTTTTGGGCAACTATTGAACATTCGCTAAACTATAAGTATAATGGGCAGTTCCCGGAAGACATCCAATTTCGTTTACAGCGGGCTGCAGAGGCGGCCTTCTTACTTGATGAAGAAATGTCGAAAATTCGTGAAGAAATTCGGGAAGCACAACGATTTTTCTCAAGTAAAAAAGATGACTAAATGTATTCTGCAATTGTCCCTCTACTTTTATAAGTGGGGGATGGATGCAAAATAATTAATCAATTCAGTAGGGGATTAAAAACCTGGCTGAAATAAAGGGTTCATGGTGTCTAAAGTAACCAACATCGTGTTAGCTTAAAGCCTCTTTCGGGTGCTACGATTTTTAAAGAAATTTTGCGAGTATGCAAGAATTTATCGGGTGCAATAGGTTAAGGCGGATTTGATATATATATAAAGGGCGGGAGTGTGGTAGAAATGAAATTCACGATCGTATCTAAAGGGGATGAAAAATCAAATTTATTGGAAGAAAAATTACGAAAGTACTTAGCCGACTTTCAATTTGTTTTTGATGAAAAGGAACCGGAAATGGTTATTTCTGTTGGTGGGGATGGTACATTGTTATCTGCATTTCAACGTTATCGTCACCGGTTAGATGAAACAGCTTTTGTTGGGATTCATACAGGTCATTTAGGATTTTATGCTGATTGGATGCCTGATGAAATTGAGAAGCTAGTCATTGCAATTGCGCGAACAGAATGCCGAATTGTTGAGTATCCACTTTTGGAAGTTATTATTTATTATAATAAAGGAAAAAAAGAGGAACATTATTTAGCATTAAATGAAGCGACAATTAAAAGTGTTGAAGGTACTTTTGTTATTGATGTTGAGATTCAAGATGAGTTGTTTGAAAGATTTAGAGGTGATGGTTTGTGCGTTTCTACACCTTCAGGAAGTACAGCTTATAATAAAGCATTAGGGGGAGCGATTATTCACCCTTCTTTGGAATCAATTCAAATATCAGAAATGGCATCAATTAATAATCGTGTATTCCGAACAATTGGCTCACCATTAATTTTACCTCACCACCATAAATGTATTTTTCGACCAGTTACGGAAAAAGATTTTCTAATCGGAATCGATCATTTATCTTTTATCCAAAGAGATATCCAGTCTCTTCAGTTTAAGGTAGCAGATAAAAAGATACGATTTGCGCGATTTAAACCTTTCCCATTTTGGTCAAGAGTGCGTGGCTCATTTATTGGAGAATAATACGTGGGGAGAGGTTTAAGGACTTGTTTATTGATGCGTATACAAGTACGAGAGGTTTGAGCTTGGAAGACTCATTTATCGGGAAGTAATGCTGAAAGATTAACATGTTTCTAAAGAATGAAGGACGAGAAGGAGTTACACTGATTTTATGATGAAACCTTTTACCCTTGAATGGGTTATTACAGAAAAAGAGGAAGGCATTACCATTAAAGAGTTTTTACAAAGGAAGAATCTTTCTAAAAGGGCATTAACGGAAATTAAACTACATGGCGGTGATCTTTTAATAAATGGATCTCATGTTACTGTGAGACATCTGTTACAAAAAAGTGACTGTTTGACCGTTATTTTCCCAGTGGAAGAAGTAAGCCCATCGTTATTAGTTGAGAAAATTCCACTAAATATTATCTATGAAGATGAAATGCTACTTGTTGTAAACAAACCAGCGTTTATGAATACAATTCCTTCAAGGGAGCATCCAGTAGGGAGTTTAGCAAATGCATTAATGGGTTATTATGAAAATATCGGTTTAACGGCTTCACCTCATATTGTTACGAGATTAGATCGAAACACATCAGGGCTTGTTTTAATTGCGAAACATCGACATATTCATCATTTGTTAAGTGAGTCACAAAAGCGTAAACATGTGAAGCGTGAGTATGAGGCTATTGTGGAAGGAACAGTTTTGTTAAATGCTGGAACGATTGAAGCACCAATCGGACGGAAAAAAGATAGTATTATTGAAAGAACTGTAGTAGAAGATGGTCAATATGCTTGTACCCACTATCAAGTGTTAACGCGATTAGCCAATATGACACATGTAAAACTTCAACTTGAGACGGGTCGGACACATCAAATTCGCGTACATATGGCACATATTGGCCATCCGTTAGTTGGTGATGGTTTATATGGGGGAGGGACAGAATATTTGAACCGTCAAGCGTTACATTGTCGGCGGTTGTGTTTTCTTCATCCGATGTTAGGTGAGAAGATGGAGTTTACTGCTTCTCGACCGAGTGATCTTGAAACATTGTTAAAGCGGGACTATTCAAAGGGGTAAGTTCACCTTACGAATATTCTTTTTTATATGTTATAAGGGTGTTGTTTGAACGGAACCAAACTGAGGAATGTAGTGGCCGAATGTCAAGATTAGTTTTCTCCGGAAAAATTTAAGTGTAACTGATGTGGACTATCCGAAAGAAGCGGTCTCAAGGACAAACCAATCACGAAATCGGGAGGAATTGTCCTTTAGTGAGGGTTCTAAAGGGGCAAATCGATTACGAAATCGGAGTGAACTGTCCTAGACGAGGGTTCTCAAGGACAAATCACAAAATCGGGGGTGAACTGTCCTAAACGAGAGCCCTCAAAAACAAATGCAGAAAAATCTTGTTCAATCTTAATCATATAACTTACCAAAAGTCACCCACTTATTCAAACACCGAAAATTTCTCCGCTACGTATTCTTGCTGTGAGGGCACTTGTAAGATTTTCATTTCAGGGTAGCTTAGAGCAGTAAGTTTACCGCCAAATACACATCCAGTATCAATGTTATATGTATGATTAATTACTCGCACCTCATGAACGGGTGTATGTCCATATACAATTGTTCGTTTCCCACTATACTTTTTCGCCCAGTCTCTTCGTACAGGCCGGCCATCTGGTAGTTTTTCTCCAGTAATGTCCCCATAAAGGACAAACTTCTGAGCTTTTTTATTCTCAAGTCCGATATAATCTTCCCGGATACCAGCATGAGCAACAATTAGGTTGCCATCGTCTAATTGTAAATACATTGGTGCATCCTCATATAATTTCAAAAACTTCGCACGTATTTCCCGTTGTTTATTCTTTGGCAACTGTTTATATTCGGCATCGGTCGTTTCGAGTCCATGAGAGATTTGCACTTTATTACCGAGAAAATATCGATACAGTTTGTTACAGTGATTTCCAGGGGTGTAGTATGCCAGCCCTTGTTGGACAAGAGAATAGACAAGTTCTATGACTTTAATCGATTCCGGCCCCCGATCAGTTAAATCACCTAAGAAAGCTAGTTTCCTATCATCGTTGTGTATAACAGATTCACCAGTAATCGAGTATCCTAATTTCCGTATTAATTCCATGAGCTCTCCATAGCAACCATGGATATCACCGATAATATCAACTTTCATGAATGATTTCTCCTTTTTCATAGTACGAATAATGTGTTGTTTTCTTAAAAAGTGTTGGTTATTCCTTATATTTTTTTCATCCCCGGGACACAATTCAATTAACATGAATTCCATTCCTTCTTTGCATGTGATTCATAAAGACTAAATCAATTTTGCTCCGTATATTGAATTCTATAAACATGAATTCCATTCCTCCTTTGTATAATGTAGTTCAAAAAGACGAGAACGGTTCTGCTCCATGAGAACTATATCATCAGTATATAATCATATTTCTTGCTGCACTTAAGTCAAAAATATAAACTAGTGGAAATTAACTTTTTCAGAAAGGAGCGTGCTTATGGAACACGGCACATCTGTTACATCTCTCGTTATAGTTATTATTGCTGCGTTTTTAACACCGATCATTTTACACCGATTTAAACTAAATATGATTCCAGTTGTAGTGGCAGAGATAATTATCGGTTTAATTATAGGTAAAAGCGGTTTTAACATTGTTCAACCAGATGATTGGTTAGAAATTTTATCAACACTCGGCTTTATTTTTCTAATGTTTTTAAGTGGTTTAGAAATTGACTTCCAAGCTTTTTCTTCTTCCAAAAAGGAAAAAAATAAAATGAATGGTCCAAACCCATTAACCGTATCATTCATTATATTTATAAGCATCTTTATTATTTCTTATGGCCTATCTTTTTTATTCGTTTTAGCTGGTTTTATTGATAGTGTCATGTTAATGACAATAATTATTTCCACTATTTCATTAGGTGTTGTTGTCCCAACATTAAAAGAAGAAAACTTAATGAAAAAAACGCTTGGACAAATTATTTTACTTGTTGCGGTTATTGCTGACTTAGCAACAATGATATTGCTTGCTGTTTTTGTTTCTTTTAATGATAGTGGAGATGGAAATACATGGCTATTGTTAGTTTTATTTGCGGTTGGTATCCTCCTTTATTTTGTTGGGAGAAGATTTAAAAACGGTAAGCTTATCAATTCATTATCAAAAGGAACAGTTCAAATTGGGACACGTGCAATCTTTACATTAATTATTTTCCTTGTTGCGCTATCTGAAACTGTCGGAGCGGAAAATATATTAGGAGCATTTTTAGCCGGTGTACTTGTTTCACTTCTAGCACCAAGTAAGGATCTTGTCGCACAATTAGATTCTTTTGGTTACGGGTTTTTAATTCCGATTTTCTTTGTTATGGTCGGTGTCGATTTGGATCTTTTGTCATTATTGAAAGATCCGAAAATGTTGACATTAATCCCATTACTACTGATTGCGTTATTTATTTCAAAGATGATCCCGGTATTGTTATTACGTAAATGGTATCGAATGAAGTCAACAGTCGCATCAGGTTTTTTATTAACATCTACACTATCACTTGTCATTGCTGCAGCGACGATTGGTGAAAAAATCGAGATGATTTCAAAGGAGATGAGTGGGACGTTAATTTTAGTTGCCGTCATCTCATGCATTATAGCACCAATGATTTTTAAAAAGTTTTTACCGAAACATGAAACAGAAGAGAAACAAATTACAGTTGCCATTATTGGTGCTAATCAATTAACGTTACCTGTTTATAAAGATTTAGCTTCATCTTTAATAATCCCAACTCTTTTCCATCGTAAGCAAGAAAAATTAGAAAAAGGAAAGAAAAGTGATTCGGTTTTTTCAATTGTAGAGCTGGAAGATTATAGTGAGGAATCATTGCAAAAGAATAATATTTTCAATTATGATGTGGTCGTTATTTCAACAGGGGATGAACAGTTAAATGCGAAATTAGCCATAGTTATGAAGGAACATGAAATGGAACGGGTAATTGCAAGAATAGAGAGTCCAGATTTAGAAGAGAAGTTACAAAAGTATCAAATTGAAATTTTCTCGGTTATTCAAACACAACATGTTTTACTACGGACATTAATTGAATCACCATCGATGATTGATCTTTTAACAAACAGAGAAACATCGCTTTATGAAATTAAAATTCGTAATCGTGAGTTTGACCATATGCCAATTCGTAAATTCCCGTTTACAGGTGATATTGTGTTTGTTCGAATTTTCCGTGGTAGTGAAACAATCATTCCTCATGGAGATACAGTATTAAGGGTAAATGATCGGCTCATCGTTTCCGGTACGAAAAAATATGCAAATGAATTAAAACGGGAATTAGAATTCAGCTGACAACAATTCTCTTCTTTTCAATTCTTAAAAAATATTGTAGTATTAGTAGTAGGTACTAATAACTTGTAATAATTTATTATTTAGAATTCGGAGCTAGGAGGAAGAGAAATGGTCTTATCTTTGAAAGGAAAAACGTTCGTCGTTATGGGTGTAGCTAATAAAAGAAGTATCGGTTGGGGCATTGCTCGTTCACTTGATCGTGCTGGGGCAAAATTAATTTTTACATACAACCAAGAACGTATGTATAAAAATGTTAAAGAACTTGTAGATACTCTTGAAGGAAATGATTCTCTCATTTTGCAATGTGATATAACCGATGATGAACAAATTAAAAATTGTTTTCAAAAAATTAAAAATCAAGTAGGTACGATTAACGGATTAGCTCATTGTATTGCATTTGCGAACCGAGAAGATCTTGAAGGAGAATTTGTAGATACTTCTCGTGATGGATTTTTACTAGCCCAAAATATTAGTGCGTTTTCGCTTGCTGCAGTAGCGAAAGAAGCAAGGCCATTAATGACAGAAGGCGGCAGTATCATTACCCTAACTTACTTAGGTGGAGAGCGTGTCGTTACGAACTATAATGTTATGGGTGTTGCGAAAGCTTCTTTAGAGGCATGTGTAAAGTATTTAGCGAATGACCTTGGAAAAGAAGGTATCCGGGTAAATGCGATTTCAGCTGGTCCAATCCGCACATTATCGGCAAAAGGAATTCGTGATTTTAATTCTGTTTTAAATCAAATTGAAGAAAAAGCACCGTTACGCAGAACAGTAACACAAGAAGAAGTAGGAGATACAGCTTTATTTTTATTCAGTGACCTTGCACGCGGTATTACAGGAGAAAATCTTCATGTTGACGCTGGTTTCCATATTTTAAGTGGAGTATAAATGAATAGAAAAAAATCCTTGTCAATGTTTGGCAAGGATTTTTACATTAACTTATGCATTTAAAGCTTCCCCCCCCATATACGATTAGCTAACATCGGATAATCGATAAATGGATTGCGATTTCCTTGGATTTGATAAATAGCAAGATTACGATGCTTTTCATAAGTCGTGACTGGAAATTGACTGTTCCATTGTTGCAGTATAGGGATATTAATTTTTTTCATTACTGATTTCTTTAAAACATCCGGATAACGGACTAAAAAGTAGAACATTGCTCTGGCAACTGTTCCTTTCCCATGTTCAGGTTCAAAGTACTCTTCAAAGCTTACACCACAATGATTTCGTATAGGCTCTTTCTCTGATTCAGGATTATAAAATTTATGATCACCGTAAGGATAATTTGATCTAAGCGTATTACAATCTGGATGACAGGCAAAGAGATGATGTAAGTCACCTTTCATTGGTTCTTCTGCATGATACCAACTTTGAGGCACAATATGTTCCGTATTAAACTTGTATTCTCGGTCAATGGATTTCATTTCTTTTACTATTTTAAGCTCATCTTTATTTGTGTTCATAAGTGTTTGAAATTGCGCATAACGTTCATTAATCGTGAAAAAGTCTTCTATTAAAAATTGCTGTGGTGATTTCTGCTCTCCAGAATATATACTCTTTATCGTCCCATCAGGTTGCAAGTCGACCCATGTATATAAGTATAAATCTTTGCTAATAAAATACGGAACTAAGTTATGATGGGTTTTCTTCAATTTGTTGTGGAAATGTATGAATAATTTTTTTCCTTCATGATGAAAATTCACCTTTCGATAATATTTTTTCTTTATCCGTTCGTCCTCGTTCTGATTGTAATATATCTTCTCATTTTCTTTTATTCTTTTAATATTATTATTCAAAAGTGAAAGAGAAGCGTTCTTTGCAACAATTCCTGGTTGTTCCAATTCGCTTACATGTATTTCTCGTAAATTTTCCATTAGCAAAAACACGCTCCCTCAAATTCAGAGTAAATCCTTATCTATATTTTACATGTTTAATATGAAAATTCCATTGAATAGGTAATTAACCGATTCATATTTTTTACATAAACATATAAAGACAGAATTTGTGCGAAAGGAGATTATTTATGAGTAATGAAAATAACAAAAATAAAATGCCTACGTACTTCGTGCAACAGCCAGACTATACAGTAGTAATCCAAGGAAACAATCAAAAGGAATACCGGTTTGTCATAAATGTTGAACCTGACATATCTGAATCTAAATTAATTCTTGATAAAGGATGCGATGTGGAAGGGAATAAGGGACAAAATAACATGCAAGAAGAGAAGTTAGATGAACCAATCACTGAATTAAAAGGAAATTCTAAAGATAAGAAAAGTGAAATCGAGTTTGAAAGTAATGAAGAAGAGTTGAGTATTGATGAGATTGCTCAAGAGAAAGAGCTCATGATTACACAAAATCATGCTACATTGCAGACGATAAGTGTAGAAGTTGATGTAAGAGATGATAACGAGGAAATAGTTAACGATGTAAATGATACAGAAAATAATGTACCAATTGAAAATATAATACAGACAAAAGCTAAAGAGACAGAATACTTACAGTTAACAGAGGAAATGAACGAAGAGAGTCTAGAGACTTATGATACAACAAACGAAAATAATGACATATACAGTGAAGATAATCAATTAGTGAAAGAGGAAATGGGCGAAGAGAGTCTAGAGACTTATGATACAACAAACGAAAATAATGACATATACAGTGAAGATGATCAAATAGTGAAAGAGGAAATGGACGAAGAGAGTATAGTTACTTATGATACAACGAACGAAAATAATGACATATACAGTGAAGATGATCAAATAGTGAAAGAGGAAAAAGAACATAGAAGGAAAATTAGGCAACTTGTTAAACGACTAGCCTTTTATCCGAGTGTGTTAGATCGACCGATTTGTGAAGCGAAAATTAATGGAGAAGTAGTAAACGTTCAGATTATTAGTAAGCGTGGAAATAAAGTGAGGATTAAAAAGGGTAGAAAGTTGGAATCGATTCATATTAATGAGATTGATGAACTAACCATTTTATCGAATAAGTTATAAAAAATAAATGAACTTGTATAAAAAGTGGAGTTGCCCGAATGTACCAAAATGATTTTGGATTTAGGAGCAACTCCATTTTTATTTGAATAAAAGAGGTGCTCCATTCATTGAAGCACATCTCTGTTACAAGAATATTTGATGGTAAATTAAGCATTGCTTTGACGATTTGTGATGGAATTCAGTTGGTCTGCTGATAATGGGAACCAAGAAGATGGTGTTGTGGCTGGATGGCAAGTCACACCACAGAAACAATTTAAGTCAACGGTAATGCAAATACCTGTGTTTGTGTATCCGAAAGCGTCAATTCCAGAAAACAAAAATTGTGCCTTTGCTGTTTGCGTCGTCCCTGGTTCAATGAAGTACCAAACTGGAGCAGCTTGTAGAAGTTCCAATGTTGCACAGCAAGTCTCTGGATCAACATCAACTACACGGAATGCGACACCTTCATAAACGTTCACACCACTACCACTTCTTCTTACACCTTTTCCAATAAAGTAGTCACAAGTACCTTTGCAAATTAATGAAACTGGAATTGTTGTGTACGTACTTGAGGTCGGTCCGCCGCACAATTCATCAAGGGCTGTAGAGCATCCACTTACACAGTGATTATTAGTCGGATCCACTTTTTCTTGGGCTTCTACAATATCAAGCAATATATCACAAACACAGTTGCTGTTAAATACATCATGTTCGCAACCCATTATTTTTCCTCCTCTTTTCAGAAATTCATATTCACTTACAGACTATGTAAGAAGAGTGATATCGGTATCGTTAAAACGCCCATTTTTTGGTTGAATTAATTATAAAGATAAGCCCACATTTATATATTAGTAAAGGTGATGATGATGAACCTTCAAATAGATCCATGGATATTTTGTTTAGTTGCATTGGCAGCATTTCGGTTAACAAGGTTAATTGTATTTGACAAAATCACAGAATTTCTACGTAGCCCATTTTTTTATGAGCTGGAAGAAGAAATCAATGGTGAAACAGAAATTTTCATTGTTCCAAAAGGAGATGGGATAAGAAAATGGATTGGCGAATTGTTGAGTTGTTATTGGTGTACAGGAATATGGGTCAGTATTTTTTTAATTCTTCTATATTATTATATTCCAAACATTGCTGAACCGATTATCGTTATACTGGCAGTAGCCGCTGTTGCAGCAATGATAGAAACAGTAATTAGTTGGTTTTTAGGGAATTAGCATGAACGTAATTTTTGTGTCTTTCGTAAACTATATAAAAAAGAAATGGGGATGAATATGAGACGAATGAAACTAGAGAAGTCAATGGAGTTAAAAAAAGAAAAATCAATGACGAAAAAGAAAAAGAATTGCGGTTGTGGAGGAAGACGGAGAAGAGCAAAAAATTCGTGATAATATGTTAATTATAACAAAAAACAAACATCCTTGATGAGTGCTAATCCCAGCACTCTTTTTTCGGCTAATAGGAAAGTATAAATTTTCCAATCTCTTTTTTCCTTGTGCGCATAAGCGCGAAAAGGAAGGCTTCGAGCATTGCATCGCATCCGAAAAAAAGCTATTTGGCGAATTCTAGTTTCGTGGTTGCCTAAAGGTTTTAGTGTCCCACGAGTCTTCTTGATTTTAAATAGATAAAAGCACAATTTAACGTACATTGACTATTACAAGAACAGATGTCCATTCAAAGATGAAGCAAATACATATATAAATATAGACAACATTATTAAATGGAGGAGGAATATAAGAATGTATGGACATTTGTTTCGCTTACGAGAATTAGGGTTGGTTATTGATACGGTTTATACACTTCCAATAAATGACGGAAATGAAACTGTTTTACATGGCGTTAAAGTAACTGAAATGACTCCATCATATGTAACTTTTACAAGAGCAACTTCTGCAGAGGCATCCCATACAACAATAGCTATAAAATCGATTGTCGCAATTGATCATCCACCACTACCACCGGTTCGGTTTTAAATGAATGTGAGCTCCCTTAAGGGGCTCTTTTTTCGGCTAATAGGAAAGTATAAATCTTTCCATTTCTACTTTCCTAATGCATAAGCACAGAAGAAAGACTTCGATAGCATGCCCCATAGCATAAAAAATTACTTTGGTGAACTAAAGGCTCTCCTCCCGCTAAAGAAATGAATCTTAAGATTTCTTTACTACCGTCAGATAGGAGGTTGTAGTTAAAGGAATGAACATTCTTTTTATAACACGTGATTTTACAAATCGTATAGAAAAAAGCAGTCAATATTTATTTGAAGAGTTAAGGAAATATGTGAATGTCGAAACATGTAATCAAGATGGTCACATTGTGGAAATATTACGTACCGAAAGAAGTAAACCAGATTTTATTTTACTTAACGATATGAAACCGGATTATTGTCCACATGTTGGTGGATTTAATGAAATCGATATCCCTGTTAGTGCTATTGTCCATGATTTAAAATATAAACCGAATCAACGGAAAAGATTTTATGAGCGAGAAAATATTCAATACCTATTTACTCATTATCGTGAGGCTTTTATTTCTCTTTTTCCTGAATTCATTCACCGAATGATTTGGTTTCCACATCATGTGCCGACGAATATTTTTAAAGACTATAAATTAACGAAGAACATTGACATTTTAATGATGGGGGCGATTTTCCCATGGCTTTATCCAAAACGAGCGAAATTTTATGAGCAATTAAAAGATCAACCGAACTTTGTGTATCATGCTCATCCTGGTTATCAACATATTCAAGACTTTGGGCGTGTATATGCCGGTGAAAGGTATGCTAGGGAAATAAATCAAGCAAAAATATTTGTTACTTGCGATTCGATCGAACATTTCCCTTTAATGAAATACTTCGAAGTGGCCGCTTGTAGAACATTATTACTCGCAACTCCATCGAAAGAGTTAACGGACCTCGGATTTATCGATGGTGAAACATTTGTAGCTGTAGATGAAAGTAATTTACAAGAAAAAGTAGCTTACTATTTAAGCAATGAAGAAGAGCGGAACAAAATTGTTACAAAAGGGTATGAAATGGTGCGACGCCGCCATTCAACAGGGAAGCGAGCAGTTGATTTACTTCAACATATAAGAGCAATTATTAGGAATATAGAGTAGCTCGTTAAGCTTTTTAAAATAGTCGTGCGTACTAGTCCGAATGAATACTGACAGAATACTATAAAGAGTAAAGATAAACAATATTAGGAAGTGTTTAAATGAGGATATTAACAATACTAGGAACAAGACCTGAAATCATTCGCCTCAGTCTCATTATTAAAAAATTAGATGAGCTATGTGACAAACATATTCTTGTTCACACAGGACAAAATTTCACGAAAAATTTAAGTGATATTTTTTTTGAAGAATTACAAATTCGTAAACCAGATTATCATTTATATAATGAAAAAAATACGTTAGGGAATCAATTGGCTACCATGTTTAACGGACTGGAATCAATCATTAAGTATGAAAAGCCAGATAAAGCATTAGTGCTTGGTGATACAAATAGTGCCCTTTCTTCAATCTTCCTAGAGCGAATGGGAATTCCTGTCATTCATATGGAAGCGGGAAATCGTTGTTTTGATCTAGAGGTTCCTGAAGAGAAAAATCGTCGGGTTATTGATTCGGTTTCGACAATTAATTTACCATATACACCAAATTCGCGCGAAAACTTATTGCGAGAAGGGTTTCCAAGTAATCGCATTATTGTCTCAGGAAATCCAATTTATGAAGTGTTAACTTATTATGAGCAAAAAATTAACGAGAGTAATATATTGAAAGACTTGAATCTTAAAACACGTGATTATTTTCTCGTTACGATTCACCGTGCTGAAAATGTTGATCAAAAACATCGTTTGCAAGAAATTTTTACAGGCTTACATGGTGTTGCAACAAACTTTAATAAAAGAATTATTTGTAGCACCCATCCCCGTACAAAATCAAAACTTACAACTTTAACAACTCATCAATTTCATCCAAGAATTGAATTCCACGAACCGTTTGGATTTTTTGATTTTATTCAATTACAAAAAAATGCTTATTGTGTCCTAACAGATAGTGGCACTGTCCAGGAGGAAAGTTGTATTTTTCATGTTCCTGCTGTAACGATACGGAATAGTACAGAACGTCCTGAAACGGTTGAATGCGGTAGTAATATTGTTTCAGGTATCGATGCGAAATCAATTTTAAAAGCTGTAAAGGTTATGGTAAATAAAAAAGCGGATTGGGATTTACCCATTGGTTATGAAGATCAACGAGTATCCGATAAAGTCGTTAAATTTATTTTGGGAGGTAAAGGAGTTGTTTGATGAACAAATTATACTTATCACAGGAGCAACCGGGTCTTGGGGACATGAACTTGTAAAACAATTATTAGCAAAAAACCCGAAAGAAATTCGTATATTTTCGAGAAATGAAGCAAGCCAAGTGGCGATGCAAAGAAAATTTAAAGATGATCGATTACGATTTATTATTGGTGACATAAGAGATAAAGATAGTATAGTTACTGCCTGTCATCAAGTTGACTTGTTATTTCACTTAGCAGCATTAAAACATGTTCCAGTTTGTGAAGATCAGCCGTTAGAAGCGTTAAAGACAAATGTAATTGGAACGCAAAATGTAATTGAGGCTGCCATCGTTAATGAAGTGAAAAAGGTTGTGAATATTTCTACAGATAAAGCAGCCAATCCGGCAAATTTTTACGGGATGACAAAAGCAATTTCTGAACAGTTAATTACGCATGCGAACTTACTAACCGAGAAAACGAAATTTGTTACAATTCGCGGGGGAAATGTTCTTGGAACAAGCGGCAGTGTTATCTATGTTTTTAAAGAGCAAATTGAAACAACAGGAAAAGTAAGTATTACCGATAAACGGATGACCCGGTTTTTCTTGACAATTGAAGAAGCGATTCAGCTTGTATTTAAGGCAACAGAATCAAGTGAAGGCGGAGAAATATTTGTTATGAAAATGCCGACTTGCCGAATAGTAGATTTAGCATACGTATTAATTGAGGAATCCCAACGGAAGGATGTAGAAATTATTGAGTTAGGTATTCGTCCTGGTGAAAAAGTTCATGAATTATTATTTTCCGAGAATGAGAGCTTAAATACGGTGATTTATGATGACAACTATTATGTCATTTTACCAACAAGACATTTTCCTAGTTTACAGGAAAAGTATCATGATTGCCCAATAGTTGAAACAAAGAGTTATAGTTCAAAAGATCATTTAATGACGAAATCAGAAATAAGGCAGCTATTAAAAAAAGGGGGGTTTTTACATTGAAACTCCTTGTTTTAGGTGGTCGTGGAATGGCTGGACATATGATTGTACACTATTTCCAAGAAAAGACCGATTTTGATGTACAATATACGACCCGTTCGAAAGAGGAAGGAATTTATTATGATGCAACAGATTTAGAAAGAGTAAAAGAAATCATTTTACAAGTTCAACCTGATTTTGTTATTAATGCGATTGGACTTTTAAATGACTTTGCCGCAAAAAAACAAATGGAAGCTATTCAAGTTAATAGCTTCCTTCCGCATTATATAAGTAAAGTTCTTGATATGCATGGTGGTAAGTTGATCCACATAAGTACAGACTGTGTATTTTCTGGCACTGTTGATGGGAAAATGCCTGCACCGAAAACGGAGGGGCGCTATAAAGAAACCGACTCCCCAGATGGTACAACGATTTATGCAATGACGAAAGCATTAGGGGAAGTTCAATCACCGAACCATATTACACTTCGAACGTCCATTATTGGTCCAGAATTAAAAGAAGGAATTGGTCTCCTGCATTGGTTTATGCAACAAAAAGGTGATATACAAGGCTATACAAAAGTGTTGTGGAACGGCATTACAACACTAGAATTAGCGAAAGTCATTGAATACGTCATAAATAATAATGGGCAAGGTCTCTACCATGTAGCCGCACCAGAAGTAATATCGAAACATGACTTACTAAAGTTAATCCAACAAATTTTCTCGAAAACCGATGTAGTCATCCACCCGTTTGATGAAGTTTTATTAGATCGGACGTTGAAAACTACGCGGCCTGATTTTACGTATTCGGTTCCAACTTACCAAAAAATGATTCGTGAACTTCATGATTGGATGAAGTATCATGAATGAGAAAACAATATTAATTACTGGAGCTAATGGTTTTACTGGCCGCCATGCATGTTGTTTTTTTTCAGAAAAGGGGTACAAAGTTGTTGGATTAGTAAGAAATTATAGTGATAAAGAGAGTTCAATAAATTATCAAGAATTTGAATGTGATTTGTCAGATGAAAGAGCAATTGAAGAAGTAGTGACTATTGTCCAACCTGATTATGTTTTACATGCTGCAGGAAAAAATGATGTGAAGGAATCGTGGGAAAATCCGCGTGAGTATGTAAAAGTAAATGTTTTAGCAACCGTCTACCTCCTTGAAGCAATTCGTAAGTTGAATAAAAAGGTAAGAGTTTTAGTTATCGGATCTGCCCTTGAATACAATCCACAAAATTCACCAAACCACCCGTATGGTTTGACAAAAACTTTCCAATCACTCATTGCAAAGTCTTGGAAAAATTTATTTCAACTTCCCGTTATTATTGCAAAACCGACAAATTTAATTGGACCAGGTCCTTCTAAAGGGTTTTGCGCACTTTTAGCCCAAAAAATATCTGGACTTGAAAAGGGGAATAAAGTTGAACTAATAAAAGTAGATGACCCGAATCAAAGGCGTGACTTTTTAAATATAAGGGATGCGATTTCTGCCTATGAAAAACTGTTGTTACATGGAGAAATTGGTGAAGTTTATCCAATTGGGACAGGGGATTATCGAACATTAACAGAAGTAATAAACACATACCAAGAATTAACAGATCTACCCGTACCTGTTCAATATGGAAAGCGATTTACCCAAAAAAGTGGCAGGCCAGTAACGAATGAAATGGATTTATCAAAGATGAATGAACTAAATTGGCATCCAAAGCATAATTTTCGTGAGTCATTGGAAGAAATATTGACTTATTATCGAAATAAAGAGTGATTCTATGGAACCGAAAGTATCAATTGTTATTCCGTTTTACAACTGCCCGTATATTAATGAAGCAATTACAAGCGTACTAGATCAAACGTATGAAAATAAGGAAATCATTGTCGTAAACGATGGATCAACGAACAATATTGAGAAAATAACCCCATTTTTACAACATATTCAATGTCTAGAAAAACCGAACGGTGGAACTGCGAGCGCTTTAAATTTAGGTATTCGTCATGCAAATGGAGATTATATTGCTTGGCTTAGTTCGGATGACTATTTTTTACCGGACAAATTAGAAAAACAAATTGATTTTATGTTAAAAAAACAGTTGAAAATTAGTTTTTCTCCATTTTACATCATAAATGAACGCCATGAAATCATTCACGAACCAATATTCCTTAAATTTTACAATAGCGAACAAATGAAGAGAGTTTTAAAAAGGCAGAACTTTTTAAATGGATCTACAGCAGTCATTCATAAATCAATATTTGAAGAAGTAGGTTATTTTAATGAAGCCCTTCTTTATACCCAAGATTATGAATATTGGTTACGCGTGTCAAAGCAATTTGAAATTGGCTATTTTGAAGTCCCTACTATCCATTATCGCGTGCATAAACAGATGGGAACAAAAAAAAATAATGATTTGATTAAAAAGGAAATTCAAATGGTCCAGAATAAATATGGACCGTAGATGGAAAACTGTCTCATTAATAGAGACGGTTTTTTAATGGTGAAATTTTCGGCTGTCGTGTTGAAGTTAGTCTTTCTACTGTCGAATTTCCCAGTTCCTATTGTTTATAAGTGTTTTCACTTGACCATTTATTTCCAATTCATAAAATGTGTAAATCAGCAAAAAATATAATGTACCAAAATTAGATAAATTACTTTTAGTGAGGTAACGAAATGAAGAGATGTTATTTATTTTTGCTAATAATTTTTGCTACTTTTTCGGCCACCGCTTGTAGTTCAGTTGATGACACAACGGAAACGAGAACGTCACTTTTGAAAACGGCAAATCCAAATCCGGTTGCAGTTAAGGAAACCACTTCAGAAGAACGATTAGTAGATGATATTAAAAAGACAGCATTATCGGTTAATGGAATTTATGATGTTGCAGTTGTAAAAGGGAAAGAGAAAGATTGTCTCGTTGGGTTTAAAGTTCGCCATCTAGAACGATTTCGTATGAAAAAAATTGAAAAACAGTTAACAGAGAAATTAGAGAAAAAATTTAGTGAATTAAATTTCACTGTATCTAGTGATTATAAAATTTTTCTTGAATCTGTTCGCTTAAATGAAAAAATAAAAAAAGATCATTTGTCCGAGGAAAAAAGAGAAAAGCGACTTCAAGAAATTATCAAATTAAGTACGGAAAAAACTTGATAGGAGAGGAATAATATGGGAAAGAACTCAAAAACACCAGAACAAAAGCAGTATGAGAAATTACAACAGAAACATGAAACAAAAAGGCCTGTATTACGGAATTGTATCGTCGCATTTTTGGTTGGGGGAACAATCTGCTTAATTGGACAAGCGGTAACATACTTTTATATTTACTTCTTTAATTTTACAGAACAAACAGCAAGTAATCCAACGGTAGCAACTATGATCTTTTTTGCTATGATTTTAACAGGCTTTGGTATTTACGATCGTTTAGGTCAATTTGCAGGTGCTGGAAGTGCTGTTCCTGTTACAGGTTTCGGTAATGCAGTAATATCAGCAGCAATTGAACATCGAACGGAAGGGTTTGTTCTTGGTGTGGGAGGTAATATGTTTAAATTGGCTGGTTCTGTTATTTTGTTTGGTGTTTTTTCTGCGTTTGTCGTTGCATTGATTAAAACAATTGTTATTCAATGGTTTGGAGGAGGATTCTCATGAATGTGGGGAAAGCAAGTTGGATTTTTGAAAATGAACCAGTTATTATTTCCACAGGAGTAACAGGTGGACCATTTGAAAAAAATGGAAAACTAGCAGAGGATTTTGACCTTTTACATGATGACCTCTGGATGGGAGAGGATTCTTATGAGAAAGCTCATTGCTTACTCATAGAAGAGGCTATCGAAATCGCGATAGAAAAGGCTGAGCTCAAAAAGGAAGATATTAAATTTATGATTGGTGGCGATTTAATTAACCAAATTACACCAACAAACTTTGCGGCAAGAACAGTAGAAATTCCTTTTTTTGGCTTATTTAATGCGTGTGCTACTTCAATGGAGGGATTAGCTCTTTCCTCCTTTATTATTGATCGCGATGGAGCGGACTACATAATAACAGGTGCTGCAAGTCATAATGCAACGGCGGAAAGACAGTTTCGTTATCCTACTGAATATGGTGGGCAAAAGCCACCAACAGCACAATGGACTGTCACTGGTGCAGGATTTGCAGTTATTGGAAAAAATGTAGCTAAATATGAAGATGTCCCGAGAATAACATCGGCAACCATTGGTAAAGTAATCGATATGGGGTTAAGTGATCCATTTAACATGGGAGGAGCTATGGCACCAGCTGCAGCAGATACGATCATAGCTCACTTTGAAGATACGGGTCGAAATTTTGATGATTATGATCTGATCGTAACAGGTGATTTAGGAAAAGTTGGGCGTGCCGCAGCAATAGATCTTCTTCATTCAAAAGGTGTACATATTCCCGAGGAGAAATTCCAAGATTGTGGCTTAATGATTTACAGCGAAGATCAAGAAGTAAATGCCGGTGCAAGTGGTGCTGCATCTTCATCAACAGTAATCTACGGTCATTTATTAAAACAAATGAAATATGGCTTTTATAAAAAAATATTATGTGTTGCAACTGGAGCATTACTGTCACCAATGACTGTTCAACAAAAAGAAACAATTCCATGTATCGCACATGCTGTAGCAATTGAGATGAACAAATAATGGAATCGGACATCTCAATAAATTTGAAAAGTTATGGGTAGTAAGGAAAGCGGTAATTTTCATTTGCAACAAAAATTAATGAAAACTAAAGGGACGTTAGAGCCTTTAGGAGCAAGCGAGAGACTAGAGTTCGCTTGATTAGAAAGAGAGTTTTTCGGCTTTGATGTAGCTACTAGAGCCTTCGCTTATGCGCACAAGGAAAGTAGAAATTGGAAAATTGATACTTTCCTATTAGCTAAGTTAAGACCTTCAGTTTTTAGCATTGAAAGGAGGGATTATTATGTTAGCGATGTTTTTTTGGGCTTTTGTCGTTGGTGGGTTATTTTGCGTGATTGGTCAGTTACTTTTAGACCTAGCAAAACTTACACCTGGACATACATTAAGTTTATTGGTTGTTACTGGTGCCATACTAGATGGTTTAGGACTGTATGAACCATTATTAGATTTCGCGGGTGCGGGGGCATCTATCCCGATTACAAGTTTTGGTAACTCTCTTGTGCACGGTGCAATGCAAGAAGCAGAAGCACACGGAATAATAGGGGTTATTACAGGTATGTTTGAAGTAACCAGTTCTGGGATTTCTTCGGCGATTATCTTTGCATTTATTGGTGCGTTACTGTTTAAAGCAAAAGGTTAATATCATGGTTCATAACTTTCATAGCGAACGAATAAATTCATTTATTTCAATAAAACTTGCCTTTTGTATAAGCATCTGGATTCAATGAGGAAAACCCATGCTCGTTGTCACATTTGTAAAAAGAATGGATTATAAAATTCATTCTTTTTATGGAAAATGCCCATACCAAATTCCCTCTCGTTACATAGTCTAAAATGTAGAATGAATGTGAGAGAGGTGAAGTTTATATGTCATGGGGATTTGGTGGCTACGGTTGTGGTGGCTGTAGTTACGGATATGGCTATGGCGGTTTCGGCTACGGTAGCTCTTTCGTGTTAATTGTTGTTCTCTTCATTTTGCTAATTATTGTCGGTGCCAGTTATTTATGCTAGTTGCATTTCAAAAGGATAGGCGCATACCTATCCTTTTTCACTTTTTAAGCATTACGTACAAACTACTGATAATAAGTAAAACGACTGAACCATTTAGAACCAATTGCATAAAATGAAAGTAGTTTGAAAGGGAGTGTGAGAACCGAGTATGGAAAATAATTTCTTTAAAAATGTTGAGAAAAAAACTGGTGTAAATATGAATGATATCTTTCAATTAGCTAATTCTTTACAAGGTGCAAACTTACAAGATGAACAAACGGTTCGGCAAGTAGTGCAACAAGTGTCAAGAATTGCGAACCGAAATATTCCTAAAGAAATGGAAGACAAAATTGTGCATACAATTATTAACGATGGGAAAAAACTTGACTTTAATACAATTGCAGAAATGATGAACAATAAAAAGTAAGGGGGCTCTCCTTACTTTTCTTTATTTATCCAGAGTAAAAATTCAAATATTTTTAATTTCTGTGGTATAATTAAGGTAAAGGGGGATGATATAAAATGATTCCCGTTTTACCCATATATTCATACAATCAATATGTGGAAAGAGTAGCAAGTGATCGAGATAAACAACGAACTGTTATAAGTGTGAACAAAACAAATAAGATTCAGCATGTGTTAACAGAACCTTATTTATACAACGAAAAGCATTCTTTTACCAATGATAAAGAAAAAGGTCGCTTTATCGATTTAATAGGATAATAACTATAAAAAAGGACAATCCTTATTATTTAGGAAAGTCCTTTCTTTTTGTTCGAAATTAATCAATTACTAATTCCATTGTTTTATGTGGAATGCCAGCATCCATAAATATGTCGGAAGTGATTACAAAACCTAGCTTTTCATAGAAGGTCAGGGCATGTGTCTGGGCCCCTAAAACTAGTTTTGAAACATCTCTGCTTTTCCCAAATTGAATGATCGTTTCCATTAATTCTTTTCCAGCACCCATTTTCCTGTATTCAGGTAAAATACAAATTCGCTCGATTTTCCCAGAATTGTCCACTTTTCGAAAACGGCCAGCCCCAACCGGTTTATCATCATCATTGTACATCACAAAATGAGTAGCTCGTTCTACTTCATCATACTGGTCAATTTCTTCTTCCACTGGTACTTGCTGCTCGTTGATAAAAACAATTTTACGTACAAATAATGCATCTTGTAATTGTTCAATATTTTTTGCTACTTCAATTCTCAAATTAGACACATCCTAAATTCCTGTGTTTAGTTACCTAAAATGAATGTTTCATATACATTCCATATTCCATTTTCCAATTGATACAGAAGATGGAAACGGTCGATTGTTTCCGAATGTTCAATTTTTTGTAGGCGTAATTGGCTGTACACATCGGCGTGTTCGCTATTTGACAAATCACGTCCAATTGTAATATGTGGAACAAATGCATATTCAGGAGGATTGCCGAAAAAGCTGGAATTAACGTCATTAAATAACCCTTCCAGTTCAGGAGTCGGCTCCACTTTTAAAAATATTACATTGTTGACAGGATGAAACGAGCTAATTTTGTTTGTTGTCAATGCAAAAGGTTGATGTTCTTTTGAAATACGATCTAGTTCCTTTGAGATTTTCACCAACTGTTCTTCGTTTGATTCGAACGATGCCTTTAGTGTCAAATGCGGTGGAATGAGTGAATAACTTGAATCGTAGCGCTTTCGATATGAATTCGCATAGTCCTGTAATTTCTTGGATGGAAAGATTACAATACCAACTTGCATCAGAATGACCTCCTTTTTGGTTTACCAGGAAAGTAGTATTTTTTTAGCTAATAGGAAAGTATAAATTTTCCGATTTCTACTTTCCTTGTGCGTAGCTACTACTCTTGCTTAAAGACTCGGATACCCGAAATTTCATTATCTTCTACCTTCCTATATGCTCGGCGAACGCTAGGCTCTCGTCTCGCCAAAGCTTGTGCGTCCCCGAGTTTTCTTTACTGTAAATCTTCATTCTTATATTATAACAAAAAAATGAAAAAAGAGAAATAAATTATTAGATAATAAAAAATATTTCGCGTAGCTTACAAATCCCAGAATAAATAAGAAAGACTTCTTTTTAAATCTTTTTGCCAATGTTTCCATGTGTGGTTGCCATGAAATTCGTCGTAAAAGTATGTCACCGCTTTTATAGATAAAATTTCATTCAACTCGCGATTTATAGTGAGAAAATTAGCTGTATTCCCATCTGTCATATCGACATTTGTTTCTTCCTTTCCTACGACATGGTAAATTTTTAAGTTATTCCAATTGGTAAACTTATCGATTGCTTGTCGAACATGATGATCGACATATGGCGAATGAAGCATCACCTTTCCAAAACTTCCAGGAAAATCTAGTGCTGTTAATAAAGAAATCGTTGCAGCTAATGAATCTCCTGCTAAACCTCTCCCATTTGGTTCAGTTACGACAGAATAATTTTGTTCGAGAAATGGGACAAGTTCTTTTATTAAAAATTGGCTATAATTTTTTCGCTTTGCTCCTTCAGGATGGTACTTTACTCTGCGATCCCGTATATTTATATAAGGGATTCCAAAAAAAAGTATCGGCTCAATTTCTCCGTTTTCAATTAATTCGTCTAAAGTTCTTGCAATCCTTCCAAGTTGAAAATAATCTTTCCCATCTTGTGCAATACAATATTGATATTGTTGTATTGGCGTGTACTGTGGAGGAAGATAGACGAGTACCTTAATTTCCTCCTCTAATTCATTACTATAAATAACAAAATCTTCTGTTGTACCTGACATGAAAAATCCCCCATCATTGTTCGTTCGAAATAATCTTATCATAACTGTTAGAAAAACTGGATTAATCTGCCTTATAAACATAATAAGAAAGTTTTTTTATTTCTACTGTATCTTTCTGTAAAACATTGTTAAAATCAAATAATCTGGTAAAAATAAAGTTAGGAAAGTAACGGAAAGAAGGAATAAAAAATGAGTTTGTTAGAAGCAGGAACTGTAGTTACGATGGAAGTAGCTCGTGAAGCTGAGTTTGGTCATTTTTTGACAGACGGGAATTATGACGTTCTTCTCCATAAAAGGGAGAGGACGGGTGAGTTAGAGATTGGTCAGCAAGTAGAAGTGTTTTTATACCAAGATAAGCAAGGAAGATTGTCGGCAACAATGACTATCCCAGAAGTTCAAGTGGGAAAATATGGTTGGGCTGAAGTTGCCGAGGTGAAAGAACATTTAGGTGTGTTTATTAATATTGGTATTAGCAAAGATATTTTAATACATAAGGATGATCTCCCTAAATTAATAACTGTTTGGCCAACGGTTGGAGGCAAAGTATATTGTAGGTTAAAAACGGATAAAAATGGTCGATTACTTGGGAAACTTGCGACTGAAAATATCATGGAAGAGATTTTTACATTAGCGAACCCTAGTGTATATAATAAAAATGTTACTGGAATTGTTTATCGAACTTTACATACCGGTACGTTTATTATTACTGAAGAAGGGTATCGCGGTTTTGTTCATGAAAGTCAGCGGGAAAGTGAACCTCGTATTGGTGAACAAGTTGAAGGTCGTGTTATTGATGTGAAGGAAGATGGAACTGTAAATATTTCACTATTAAAACGGGGTTACGAAAAGTTGGATGATGATGCTGAAAAAATATTTTCGTATTTGCAAGGTCGGAGAGGGAGTATGCCTTACTCGGATAAAAGTGAACCAGAAGATATTGAAAAGCGATTCAATATGAGTAAAGGGGCATTTAAACGGGCACTCGGACGTCTAATGAAAGCAGGCAGGGTTTATCAAAAAGAAGGGTGGACATATGTAAAAGAAAAATAGAAGTTTTTAGGAACATTCTGAGTAGAGTGTCCTTTTTTGGCTAATCGGAAAGTATAAATTTTCCAATTTCTACTTTCCTCGTACGTATAAGCACACAAGGAAAGCTCTAGCAGCATGACATCAAATCCGATAACCCCTCTTTCTTATCAAGCGAACTCTAGTCACTCGTTCGTCTAAAGGCTTGTTGAGTCCCTGAGTTTTCTTTATTGATAAACAGAAAAAGAGGCTGGGACATAACTAGCCAAAAGTAGTATATAAAAAGGTTCCAGGCAATAAAAAATTTGCTTGGAACCTTTTTTGTGGGGTTTTTCCATTTCTCGTCACTATTTTACCGCTGATGGCGGTGACTTTTCTCATATTCACCGCCATCAACGCAAAGGCTAATTCATTTTTCACTTTCTGTTTTCCTCTGACGGAAAAACGAGTGAAACCTAAATTAGCCTTCAGAAAACCGAACGCTGGTTCTACATCAATTTTACGTTTTCCGTAAATTTCACCAGTTTTCTCGTCTGAAAGCTTCGTACGTACATATTCTTTTTGGGACTCCCACTTTTCATTCATGTAGACTTTTCGGTTGTTCCCTTCTTTTGCTTTCGTGCATAAATCGCGGAGTGGACAATCCGAACAGTCCTCACACTCGTACACTTTAAATTCACGGGTGAATCCGTACCTGTCTGTTCGTTTGGAATGATGGCTAAATCGTACTTTCCGACCATTTGGGCACAGAAAAGTATCTTCGTCCTCATTATATTCCCAATTATCTACATGAAAAGCGTTGTCCTTATGCTTCTTTTTCTTCTCCTTTCGATATTGATTGTATGTAATAAGTGGCGTTCGATTTCGATTCTCGATGATATCTTCATAATTCTGTTCGCTACCATATCCTGCATCCGCGACAATGAATTCCGGAAGCTCGAAAAAGTTTTCTTCAATCGTGTCGAGAAAAGGAATTAAAGTGCGTGTATCGGTCGGGTTTGGGAAAACATCGTAAGCGAGCACATATTGACCTTCCGTCGCAATTTGGACATTGTAACCAGCTTTCAATTGACCGTTCTTCATGTAGTCGTCCTTCATGCGCATAAACGTCGCATCTGGGTCCGTCTTTGAGTAACTATTGCGATCACCGAAAATCTCCATATCGTTTTGATACTTTTGTATGCGAGTAATGAAATCCATCCATTGCTTCCGAGATTGTATGGGTAATTTGCGTTCGGAACGGAGCTTTTTCCGTTCACTCCCAACTTCAGATACTTCAATCTTTTTATTATATTCCTCGATTTTCTCGTCTAACTTTTCGACTACTTCTTCCATTTCTTTGACGGAAAGTTCCTCTTCCTTTTCTCGCTCTATTGCTGGGATGATCTCCTTCTCTAGCAGCTCATCATACAGTTGATTGGACTTTTCAATTAGCTTATCACTATATCTTTCAATGGACTTCCGCCATACAAAGGTGAACTTATTTGCGTTTGCTTCAATTTTTGTACCATCAATAAAAATGGCTTCCTCTTCAATCAATTCCTTTTCCACGAGCTGATTTCGGAACTGGACAAAGCATTCACGTAGGATGTTTTCAATGAGTGGATTAGAACGGAAGCGATTGATGGTGCGATAGCTAGGTTCATGTCCTTGAGCTAGCCACATCATGCGGATACTATCCTGTAATAAAGCTTCTATTTTACGGCCGGAAAACACGGATTGCGTATATCCACACAAAATGACTTTCAACATCATACGAGGATGATACGCGGGACGGCCGGTTTGTCGTATGAAGTCCTCGAAAGCTTCTTCGGGAATACTCTCGACAAGATCATTGATCGCAAAAGCAATATCGTTTTCTTTCAACTTAATTTCTAAATTTAGCGGTAAAACTACTTGATTCATGTTATAATGTTTAAACATAAGGGCACCTCCAAAATTATTGTTTCGTCACTTTAATTTTATCAAAAGGTGCCCTTTTTGTTTACTAGAATTGTGACAAAAAAGGCGTTGGGTCTACACTTTTTAGTGTAAGCTCCAACGCCTTAATTTTTATTTTACTGGAGTTTTGTCCCAGTCTCTAGAGTACTTTAATTATTCAGCTGCAGCTGTTAATACAGGAACAACTTGTTTTTTTCGAGAAACGACACCTTCTAAAAGAGCCGTGTTATTATCTAACGTAACTTGATAAGCTTTTTCAACAAGTGAAGTACTATTGCCAAGAGCTAATGCAACAGAATTACTATTTAAAATATCGGTGATAACTAACAGGAATAAATCTAAGCCTTTTTCATCAATAACTGATTGAATGGCAGCTTCTAATTCTGATTGACGATTTAATACATCCGCTGTATCGACCGTGTTAACTTGGGCAATAATTACTTTTTTTCCACCTATATCAAATGGTTTCGCATCAAGTGAAATTAATTGTGCTGGTGTTTTAGAAGACACATCTGCACCTGATTTAAGCATTGCCATTCCATATGTTTCTAATTCAACATTTGCAATCTCAGCAAGTTCTTTGGCCGCTTTTACATCTTCATCCGTACAAGTAGGTGACTTAAATAATAGCGAATCAGAGATAATTGCTGAAAGTAAAAGACCTGCAATACTTTTACTGATTGTTACGTTATTTTCTTTATATAATTTTTTAATAATTGTTGCAGTACAGCCGACTGGTTCTGCACGATAATATAATGGATCAGCAGTTTCAAAGTTGGCGATTCGATGATGATCAATGACTTCAAGAACTTTTGCATTTCTTATATCATCTGCGCTTTGACCTTGTTCATTATGATCAACAAGAATAACGCTTTCGACTTCGTTTGTGACAGTTTCAACAAATCTTGGAGCATCGATTTTAAAGTAGTCAAGTGCATATTGTGTTTCGCTATTAACATCACCAAGGCGAACTGCTTCGGTATTCATACCTAACTCTTTTTTTAATTCTGCATAGGCAATTGCAGAACAAATTGAATCCGTATCTGGATTTTTATGACCAAATACAAGAACTTTTTCCATTCTTACTTCATCTCCACTTTCTTCAAATTTCTTCTAAGTTAACATTAATATGGTACTCTAAACAACGAGAATTAACAATATTTTCATTGAACTTGTTGTAGAATTGTGTAAAAATAGGCGCTTAGCTCTTCGATAATTATAGCCAAATAATACAATAAATAAAAGCTAAAAACTTTTTTCGACAGAATTCTTTAAAATTCTCCAATGTTATGATATAATTTTTAAGGCTAAACTGTTAGTAATATTTGATGAATTCATTATTTGATAAAAATCAAAAATTCATTAAAAAGTAAAAAAACTTTACTGGAATTGTATATTAAAATATGATATAAATAAAACAATCATTCCCTTAATCAGATTCCGCTATACATTTTCTGAAAATTCATTATTAAAAATATATTAATTAGTAATTGGGAGGATAAAATGGAGAAAAGCAAAGTATTATTTTCAGAGTATTTAGTAATTGGAGTGATGTTATTTGCATTATTTTTTGGGGCTGGAAACTTAATCTTTCCTGCACAGCTTGGCCAGCTAGCTGGAGAAAACCTTTGGTCAGCAACGATTGGATTTTTAATTACAGGTGTAGGATTACCATTATTAGGTGTTATTGCTATTGGTTTTTCAGGATCTAGCAACTTACAAGAATTGTCTAGTCGAGTCCACCCGGTGTACGGGGTTTTATTTACTAGTTTACTATACTTAACGATTGGTCCGTTTTTTGCTATACCGAGAACAGCGACGGTACCATTTGAAGTAAGTATTTCACCACTTTTGAAGGATATGAACCCTAGACTAAGTTTAATCATTTTTTCTTTAATATTCTTTGCAATCACATTATGGTTATCATTAAATCCTAGTAAAATTGTAAATCGGATAGGGAAGTTGTTATCACCTGCTTTAATTCTCTTACTAATTGTATTAATCGTTATGTCAATAGTAAATCCAATTGGTGGTACTGGGAAAGCACAAGGTGAGTATTTAGCAAGTCCATTTGCGAAAGGATTTTTAGAAGGATATAACACGATGGATGCTTTAGCTTCATTAGTATTTGCTATTATTGTGATTAACGCAATTAAATCATTAGGTGTGAAATCTGAGCAGGGGATATTAAAAGCAACATTTAAATCAGGATTGATTGCAGCGTTTTTCCTCGGAATTATTTATATTGGTATTGCATATATGGGTTCAATTACGGTCCAAAAATACGGGCTGTTTAAAAATGGAGGTCCTGTACTTAGTCAAATTGCCTCACACTATTTAGGATCATTTGGATTAATTGTTTTGGCAGTTATAATGATTTTAGCTTGTTTAACAACGAGTATTGGATTAATAACATCATGTGCAGAATATTTTCATACGCTTATGCCGAAATTTAGTTATAAAGCATTGGCTGTTTTATTCTCTGTTGTATCATTTATCATTGCAAACTTCGGATTAGCTAATATTATTGCATATTCTATTCCAGTACTCATGTTTTTATATCCTTTGACAATTGTGTTAATACTTTTAACTTTCTTATCACCAATCTTCCATCATTCGCAAATTGTCTACGTTGGAACAATAGCTGTAACGTTTTTAATTAGTATTGTGGATGGATTCGTTGCTTTATGTAAATCACTGGAAATTGAGATGTTCGATTGGTTGAAAGTAATTGTCTCGTTTTATAAAAGTGTTTTACCTTTTTATGAACAAGGTCTAGGTTGGTTTATCCCAGCAATTATAGCTATTATTATTACAACACTAATTAGTAAGTTTTTTATCACTCAAGAAAAAACAGTTATGCAGTAATTATAGATTATGCTTCCTTAAGTAGAATTGGCACGAGTTGTTTACGTTTGTACGATTCAAACGGCTAATATAACAAATGAAAAATGACTACTGGTTCCCCATCCCAAGTAGTCATTTTTTCATATTTACTTTACGAGTTTTAATTGATGTTGATCGTTAGTGTCTGTTTTGGCAAGTGCTTGATAAATCCCAATCCCCATAGTAATGATTGTTAATACGAATAAAACGAGAGCACTACCATAAGAGCCAGTTAAACTAACAACCCAATAGAGAAGCATAAACATAGCCGATACTGTAAATGATAAATTCATATATAAAAACCCCTTCCAAATCGTGAAAATTGATAAATCGTTAATAATTTTGTCCAAGTTGTTACATTTCTTTGTCTATATTTTAAAGTGAATAATTGTTTTTGTAAAGCAAAATGATTCCGTTTTCATACACCTTTTTACGTATTTTAAAATAAGGTTTTTTTGATGAATTAGCTTGATAAATTGTGAGTTGGTATAAGCTTTAAAGATGAAAGTCTTGGAAAAATGATGGGAAATATGGATAGGGGAATGTATGATGAAAAAAGTTTATCATCCTTTCTTCATTATTGTAAGCATAGTCATATTCATTGTTCTTGTATCTGTAAGATAAATAGGTTCGATGACATAAAAGGTGATTTAAACCAAGTGCAAGTGCAAGCAAACACAACATAAATCTCGGTTTTTCAGGATATAAAGAAGAAGATTAATCATAATGAATACGAAAGTTTTCCTCCTAATTGATCAGTGGTATTTGTTTTTATGTTTTGAAGGAACATGTGCAAGGAGGGAGATTGCGAGAAGTTGGTTATAAATTTAATACATACTTGGATATTCTATATAATCAGTTGATGGCATCATTTGTTACAATATTCTAGTTGACATAAATTGTAGTTTTGGTATAATGAATAGAGTTTGTAAAGATATGTGTATCGATATCTGCCGGAAATTTGCGACCGATAAGCTTGTTCATTCGTTTTGTTTGCTGATAAATAGTTCCGAATAAGGCGAATGCACCGTTAGGAAGCGGTACTTATTGTGATGAAACAAATTCTAGGCTAAAAGAATTTTCCTGATTTAATTACTTTTTTAACAAACAATAAAACGAATATATAGATACAAAAAAAGGAAAGCGTATGAGCTCTCCTTTTTCCATTATTTATGCCATTAATTTCTTCTCGTTTGGTAAAAATGATGCGATTACCGCACCCAATAAAGGTAATAGTGAAAGAATTGTAAATACGGTTGATACACCTAACACATCTGAAATTCTTCCCATGAAAACTGAACCGATACCACCAGCACCGACACCAAATCCAATGGATAATCCAGAGGCGAGGGCTAAATTTTTTGGCAATAACTGCTGCATATACACAACACTGATTGAGAATGAGGATAAAACTGTAAAACCAAATAGTAACAATACAAGTACTGCTAAAAATCCATGAACATGTGGGAATAGTAAAGCAAATGGGGTTGCTAAAAACATTGACCCAACCATTAGCCGCTTCATTCCGATTCGATCAGATAACATGCCACCAATGAAAGTACCAAGTGCACCTGCACCAACGAAAATAAAGTTCAATATTTCAGTTTGTTCCAACGTTAAATGAGTTAAATAGAATGGTAGAAAAATAACAACCCCAACTTGACACCAAGAACGGAGTAAAATGACTGTTACAAGAAGAACAGTACCAGTTAGATGGTTTTTACCAGGTAATTCTTTCTTTTTAAATTGGAAATCACTCACTTTTTTATTTAACCATTTTAAAAGTGGAACTGTGATAAGTAGCGATACGAAGGCAATAGGTAATAGCCATATAAGCCCGTCAATTCCAGTAAATACGAGAAATAAAGGAATCATTAACGGACCAAAAGCTTGCCCTGCATTCCCTCCAACTTGGAAAATTGCTTGAGCTAAACTTTTTTTCGAACCAGAAGCAAAATGCGTTCCTCTAGAAGCTTCAGGATGAAAGACGCCAGAGCCGAAACCAGATATGGCAATAAAGATTAATAACCAAGTTAGATTTGGTGCAATCGCTGTTAATGCAAGACCAGTAATTGACAGGAACAATCCGACTGAAAATAGCCATACTCGAGGTTTTCGGTCACTCAACATGCCAAAAACGGGTTGAGTAATCGATGAAGTTAAGTATGAAATTAATACAATCAGAGTAGACTGCGTGTAATTTAAATGAAAGGCTTCTTTATACATAACAACGAGAGCAGGAACCATTCCTGTTGTGACAAGGTCATTTAAAAAATGAGAACCACTAAACGTGAATAGCGCTTGTTTATTAAACTTTGGTTCAGCTATTATATCGGCATGTTGCACTTTCATTTGACTCCCCATGAATATCACCTTCTAATTCAAACTTCAATTACGTTATAATTGATAAATTTCATTTTAACACATTTCTAATATTATTTTTAAGGGAAATTTTTTACTGTACATAGACCGGATCGATTTTTCGAGGAATTTGTGAAAAACTGTCGAACTTTTTTAAAAGGGTAACCGGATAATTTTGTCGAATAAAAAAATAAGGGACAAACTTTAAGGAGACGTGCCATTATTCACTGTAAATGACATGGGAAGATTGTAAAGGGGGAGTTAAACATTGTTTTGGAAGATTAGTGATTTTACGGATGAAATAAAAAAAGCAGTCGGCGATAAAAAGTTAAATAGAAAAACTGTCGATACATGGTTTAAAAAATTAGAGGATGACGGAATTCATTATGTGAACAGAACAGAAGATACGAATGAGAAAGTTTACGATGGACTTGATTTACAAATTGGTATATTTATTAAACGGAAACGTAATGAAAACTGGTCATTAAATGCAATATTTAATGAGATCCGCGATCAGTTTGATGTAAGACCTATTCCTATTGAAATGCAAGAAAATGATCTATCTCCATTACCGATTCCTCAACTTTCTAGCTTAATGCAAAAATTACATATAGGTAATATCAAGGAAGAACTTCTTACTGAGGTACGAGGTGCCTATGAGGAGGTTGCTGCAAGTCAGTTACAAGAATTAAAGTCATACGTTGATTCCATCGTGAAACGCCTGCCGCAAGAAAATATGGATGATGAGCGTGAAAGAAGATTTCAAGATTTAGTAGTAAGAAGACGGGTGGAATATCAATTGGAGAAGGAAGCCTTACTTTTATGGACTGCTAAACCATTCGATGAACGTTATAAAAAAGTTGGGTGGTTTCGTAAAGAAGAGGATATTACTAAGCGAGATTTGTTTGTAAAAGATTTTATTAACAGACATTTTTCTGAACGAATTAAAAGAGAAATGATTTATGAAGAAAGAGATAGTCGAGAAGAAATAACGGTATAAAAGAATCGGGAGTAATGTTTAGAAAACTCACTCCCTATTTGACTTACTTTTTAAAGGTCCATTCAAATAATAGTAGTGGAGAAAAGCTTCTAAACTACGATTCTCTGTTTTAAGGGACTCTGCATTTTTCATGGCCTTTTTAATTATTTTTGTTTCATGTTGATTTAACTCTGGACATTCAGGGTTGGTCTTCATCCATTCGAAATATTCTCCTGTATAAATAACGGCTTGTTTATAGCAACGAGGACATGTGAGTGGTTCATGATAGTTTGAATCAATAAGTAAATGAAGCTCTTCTTGGTACTTTCGATGGAATTTCCCACATGAAAGACATTCGTATAATGTATTAAACTCATCTCGTTCAATTTTTCTCAAACGAGTGTAATCCATAATTTTATAAGTAATGAAAAATGTTGAAAATAGGATAAAGATAAAGAAAATCCACATAAAATCATCCTCAAGTTTAAATGTTAGGATAAGGGGCGCCACTAGCCCCATTTCATATTCGTAACATAAGAGATGTCACTGTTTCAATGCTTCACTTAACCACGAACGGATATCTTCAAAATTTTCTTGTGTAACCCAGTGGCCAGCTGGATAAGATTTAAAGGTAATATTCGCCCCATGTTCTTTTAAATAGTTGTAGCTGGAAACACCCCATTGGAATGGTAGTACTGGATCTTGTTCTCCATGGGATAAAAATAGATGGAGATTTTGTAATGGTTGTTCTCGGTACTCATCTTGAACAAAACTCGGAATATATCCGCTTAACGCAACAACCCCTTTAATTGAATCACTCAACTTGATACTTAATGATGTTGCTAACATTGCACCTTGACTAAATCCGAGCAAATATACTTGCTTCTCGTCAATTGGGTACGACTGAATTGTGAATTTTAGAAAATCATCAATTTTATTTATCGTATCAACAAAGCTTTGACGATCTGGTTTTCCTAATTCTTCCATTCTAAAAAAAGCATATCCTGGTGGTTGAATAAATGGTCCACGAAGACTAAAAATAAACATTGTTTCTTGAAATCCTTCGACGAGTGGTAGTAAATCTTGTTCATTACTTCCCATTCCATGCATCATAAAAAGCGCTGGATATTTTTTGTTTTCCTTTAAGTAAGTTGGCTTTTTTAATTCAAATACAAATGGTGACTGCATGAAAACCTCTCCTTTATTGTCGCTTTTATGGCTCTCGTCCCACATAAGGCCCAAGCCATGCGTTTTCTTTATTTATATATAATAATCATAACAATATTATAGATAAACTGCCAATGATGGTTATGGATTGAAAAAAGTATAAATGATTCCATTTTTTTGATGAATGCTTGGAAGAAGAATAAATAAGGGAAAGTTAAAATCAACATAATGATAGGGGTGTATAATGAAAAGGGCACCATTTACAAGTGTAATTTTTAGAAAAATTGACAAGTGTTTAAGGCAAATCGTAAAATTTGACTAAGGGAAACATTTTAAGTCTTAGCCATATTTTTATAGATAAGAGGAAAAAGGAGACAAAATGATTATGGTTGATTTTTTTCAAAATTTACATCCAGTAGTGCAAACCCTTTTGGCAACATTATTTACATATGGTATGACGGCTTTAGGAGCTGGTTTAGTTTTTGCGACGAGGGGAATGAGTCAAAAGCTTCTCGATGGGATGTTAGGGTTTGCGGCAGGAGTCATGATTGCAGCCAGCTATTGGTCATTACTCGGTCCGTCGATTGAAATGTCGGAAAACTCAGGGGCTCTAGCATGGTTTCCTGCAGCCAGTGGTTTTTTACTAGGTGGAATATTTTTATGGGGTATTGATAAAGTTCTCCCACATTTACATCCGAATATGCCGATGGGCCAGGCTGAAGGATATCATCCAACTAGCCGAAAGAGGAGTACATTATTAGTTTTGGCTATCACATTACACAACATTCCAGAAGGGTTGGCGGTTGGGATTGCTTTTGGCGCAGTTGCGAATGGAACAAGTGATGCAACATTAGCAGGGGCTTTAGCTTTAGCAATAGGTATTGGTATTCAAAACTTTCCAGAAGGTGCAGCCGTTTCACTACCGTTACGGGGAGAGGGAATGTCGAAAGGAAAGAGCTTTTTCTACGGTCAGTTTTCTGGTTTTGTTGAGCCGATAGCAGCAATTATTGGTTGTATCTCTGTTACTTATATACAACCAATATTACCGTATGCATTAAGTTTTGCGGCAGGTGCAATGATTTTTGTAGTAGCTGAAGAAGTAATTCCCGGCTCACAAGAACGGGGGAATAAAGATCTTGCGGCGATGAGTTTAATGGTCGGGTTTACAATAATGATGATTTTAGATGTTGCATTAGGATAATAAATGGTTATGTATAGAGGAAAGCTGTCCCCTTTTTGTAAGCGGACAGTTTTTTTCTAATAGGAAGGCTCCAGCCGTAATACATCAAAGCCGAAAAACTCTTTTTTTTGGCGAACTCTAGTCTCATTGGTTGCCTAAAATCTCAAGCGTCCCTGAGTTTTTTTAAGATGTTAAATGGGATTCTACCACTTGAGGCCAACGAGCAATTGGCAACAATTTACTTTTTCTGTGGAATTATCTAATATAATTTGAATGGCAGTAGGGGTAAATTGGACATGAAAAGCAATTGTAATGCCAGTCGTACGAATCATTTCTTCTACTTTATTTTTATCTGAACGTTGTGCCGCATCCATAAGTTCATAAGCAAATTGTGATGAATTTACAATTTTATTCACAAATAATCTAGCTTGTTCCATTAAACGTTGAAATTGGTGAGCGGATATATCGAATTTTTCAATGTTAACTGGTGGAAATGGACTTTTTGTCATGTGTGGATTTTGCTGTTTTCGATAAGAAGGTGAATGACAAAATATCGGATAAAACATTTGTATCGGACTCAGAGGGCAGCAATATACAGGGAATGAGGTGGAGCGATTAATCACGACAATTTTCCTCCTTTGTAACTTCAAAATAATGAAATGTTACGTTATTTTATGTTAGTCTGCTTGTCACCGTTTATCTATCTTTTTATATAAAAAACCCGAGAAAGAAAATCCTCTTTCTCGGGTATGAATGAATAATATTTAAAAGGTTTTACCAAATTCTCCATCAAAAATTGATTCTTCTAATGGTCTACGTCCGTTTGGTTCTTCACGTTCTTGTAATTGTTTTGGTAAGTTTTCTCGATCGCTCTGGTAACCAATTGCAATACATGCTTGAATTTCATAGTTATCAGGAATTTCAAGAACTTTTCTTGCTTTTTCAAAATCAAATCCAGACATTGGATGTGTAATTAGACCACATTTAATCGCTTGTAATGAAAGAAAGCCCCAAGCTGTCCCTGCATCGAATGAATGGGATCTATTTTCTCCTCGATCATTTTCTTTTTCTGAAATGATGAGTGTAAGAACAGGTGCTTTTTTACACCAAGATAAATTAGACTCACTAATAAATGAATAAAACTTTTCTCGTGATTCTTTTGTATGGGCGATAATAAAACGCCAAGGTTGAATATTAAATGCAGAAGGCGCCCAACGAGCTGCTTCAAAAAGCGATAGTAAAATATCTTTAGGAATCTTCTGTTCTGAAAATGATCTTGGTGACCAACGATTAATAAAGATATCATCAATTTCGTGTGTGGGTTTTCTGAATTTTTTTACATCAGTAATTATCAAAAACATCACTCCTTCCATGTTATTGTAATATAAGTTACGAACATAATCAAAATTAGTTGAAAACGAGGGGTGTTTAAATCTTAAACATTCTATTCACATACTATTAACAATAGTTGTAGTATTATAAGAAATGAAGCTTTGTATGAGTAGATGGGGAGTGGGAATAAATTGAATAAGGTTGTGACTAATCAGCTGGTTGAAGAACTAAAGAATTTTTTAGATGTAGATCGGGTAAGTCAAAATTCAACTGTTCTAGAGCAACATAGTAAAGATGAATCCTATCATACACCGAGCTTGCCAGATGTTGTTGTTTTTCCAAAAACGAAAGAAGAAGTTAGTCAAATTATGAAACTGGCAACGAAATATGAAACAGCAGTTGTTCCTTTTGGCATTGGTTCAAGTTTAGAGGGACATGTCATCCCTTTAAAACATGGTGTGTCGATTGATTTTACACGGATGAATGAAATTGTTGAAGTTCGTGAAAAAGACTTATTAGTGAAGGTTCAACCCGGAGTAACAAGAACTCAGTTAAACAAAGCATTAAAAAAATATGGGCTCTTTTTTCCAATTGATCCAGGCGCAGATGCAACGTTAGGTGGTATGGCTGCCACCTCAGCTAGTGGTACGACATCTGTTCGATACGGTACGATGCGTGATCAAGTTCAAAATTTAGAAATTGTCCTTGCTGATGGAACGATCGTTCATACAGGAAATTTAGCGGTAAAATCCTCCTCAGGCTATCATTTAAATAGTTTGTTCGTTGGTTCAGAAGGGACGTTAGGCTGCTTTACAGAATTAACGTTAAAAGTATACGGAATACCAGAATTCACAATTGCTCATCGAGCGGTATTTACAAACTTTGAAGATGCTGTAGAAGCAGTTACGGTCATTCGACAAACAGGTATTCCAGTTGCTCGAGTCGAATTTGTTGATGTGGAATCAATACGTGTAGTTAATAAATTTGAAGGTACAAATTTTCCTGAGTTGCCTACATTATTTTTCGAGTTTCAAGGAAATAAGTCGGGGTTGATGGAAGATGTAAAATTAACGAAACAAATTTTAGATGATTTTCATTGTGTTGACTTCCTTCAAGAGACTGACAATGCTAAACGTAATCAATTATGGAAAGTTCGGCACAATATGGCCTATTCTTTTATCCATATGTATCGTGATCGGAAACTCATGTCGACCGATGTTGCTGTACCAATTTCGGAACTTGCAGGTGCAATAACATTTGGAGAACATATTTTAAAGGATAGTGGTTTACCGGGTGGAATTGTTGGTCATGTAGGGGATGGAAATTTCCATATTTGTTTAATGATTAATCCTAATCACTCTGAAGATATTGAGCGGGCTAATTACCTTAATGAGAAAATTGTCGAGTATGCATTAGCGAAAGGGGGGACATGTACCGGGGAACATGGCGTCGGAATTGGAAAAAAGAAATATCAACAACAAGAGCACGGTCAGTCACTTGAAATTATGAAAAAAATTAAGGCAGCATTAGACCCTAAAGGAATATTAAATCCTGGAAAAATATTATAGGATATGTAAAAGGCTTTATCCAAATTAGGGTAAGGCCTTTCATTTTTATAAGCGATAACAACGGTTAGTCCCCCAAAAAGGTAGATTTATAAGTTTATGTAATTGTAAAAACACCAATTTATTGTAGTTTATTGAGAATAAGTCGGTACCATATGTAATGTGAAAAATATTTGAGTGGTCTTTTAGGTGTGAAAGCAAATCAGTATTGTCTAACATTGTCGAAAGATTCCAAATAATTTTTATTGAAGCCTAAATAGAGGTGTGGTAAGATTGTGAATGTAAACGCTAACAAGTTTATTCCATCCATGATTCTATTATTGAAGGGGGAAGTGTGTATGAGCCAATTAACGATTCAATTGCTAGAAAAAGTAGAGAAATTTTTAACAGGTACAAAAAAGTTGTACATTAATGGTGAATTTGTTGAAAGTGCGGAAGGAAAAACATTTGAATGTTATAATCCTGCTACAGGAGAAGTGTTGGCTACTGTGTATGAGGCTGGATTAGAGGATATTGATCGAGCTGTAAAAGCAGCTAGAGTTGCTTTTGATGAGGGTCCATGGTCGCACATGAACGCAGCAGAAAGAAGCCGACTCATGTATAAACTAGCAGATTTAATGGAAGAACATCGTGCAGAATTGGCTCAACTAGAAACACTTGATAATGGAAAACCGATCCGTGAAACATCAAATGCAGACATACCGTTAGCAATCGAACATATGCGTTATTATGCTGGTTGGTCAACGAAAATTGTTGGTCAAACAATTCCTGTTGCAGGACCATATTTTAACTACACAAGACATGAAGCAGTCGGAGTAGTCGGGCAAATTATCCCGTGGAACTTCCCATTACTTATGGCTATGTGGAAGTTAGGGGCAGCTCTTGCCACTGGTTGTACGGTTGTTTTAAAACCAGCTGAGCAAACACCACTTTCGGCTTTATACTTAGCTGAATTAATTGATGAAGCAGGATTTCCAAAGGGTGTTGTTAATATTGTCCCTGGATTTGGTGAGACTGCCGGTCAACCTTTAGTTGATCACCCACAAGTTGACAAAATTGCTTTTACTGGTTCTACCGAGGTAGGAAAATCTATTATGCGAAATGCATCAAAAACATTAAAAAGAGTGACGCTAGAATTAGGTGGTAAGTCACCAAATATTATTTTACCAGACGCTGACTTAACACGTGCCATTCCAGGTGCATTAAATGGCGTGATGTTCAACCAAGGTCAAGTATGTTGTGCTGGTTCCCGTGTTTTCATACAGAAAAAAAATTATGATAACGTTGTAAGTGACATGGTTAGCCATGCGCAAAATATTAAACAAGGTTTTGGTTTGAAAGCTGATACAGAAATGGGACCACTAGTCTCAACTGAACAACAAAACCGTGTGTTAGGATATATTGAGAAAGGCTTAGAGGAAGGTGCTGAGCTTCTCACGGGAGGAAATAATCCTTTTGAACAAGGTTATTTTGTCGAACCAACAATTTTTGCAAATGTTAATGATGAAATGACAATTGCGAAAGAGGAAATTTTTGGACCAGTTATATCAGCTTTACCGTATGAGGATCTTGATGATTTAATCGCTCGTGCAAATAATAGTGATTATGGATTAGCAGCTGGTGTGTGGACACGAGATGTCGGAAAAGCACATTATATTGCTAGTAAATTACGAGCGGGTACGGTATGGGTGAACTGTTATAATGTGTTTGATGCAGCTAGTCCTTTTGGTGGTTTTAAACAATCTGGTTTTGGTCGGGAAATGGGATCATATGCATTAAATAACTATACTGAAGTAAAAAGTGTATGGGTATCGATGCGCTAAAAGATTGACCACTGGGGAATTCTCCAGTGGTATCTTTATGCTAATAGGAAGAGGTTGAATCAAGAGTATTGATATATCAAGGTTATAAAACTTGAACCGGGGGCATTCGGAAATCAAAATCCGACTTTCTGGATAGCCCCTTCCAATACGCAAAAGCGCACAAGGAAGGCTCTTGCATCATTACAGCAAAGCCGAAAATTTCTCATTTCGGCGAAATACGGTTCTTGGGTGCTTAAAGGATCTAGCGTCCCCGAGTTTTCTGGGCTACCATGGAAAAAAGGCTGTTTCACTCGTGTAGGTGCCCGATTTGTGGTAAAAAGGACGCAAACGGTCATCTAGAATGGTTCTAGTCGCCCAAATTACGGTACAATTGGTTGAAATAGTCATCTAGAGCGGGTATAAACGTCCAACTCATGAATAATCGAATGGAACTGATCATGTGCCACATCCACACATGCACACCTAAATATTCAATCAACAAAAAACGGACAAGCCCATTCATACGAAACTTGTCCGTTGTGTTATTCTTATTAAAGGGTCAAAGAAGTGTGTTTTGTTCGAATAATCACTGATTCATAGCCCGAATTATATAACTGTATAAATTTATAAAAATATTTTAATAATAACCATTGACATATAATCGAAATCAATTTATAATTCAAAACAATAACAAAAATTGATGCAAAAAGGCGAAGAAAGGACAAAAGTAATGACTTATCTCCCTATTATAGAGAGCTGATGGTTGGTGGGAATCAGTATAAAGATAAGCATGAATTACAATCCCGGAGCTTCCTTTTTCTTTCAACTATCAGAAAGGAAGAGGACGGTCATTTATCGTGATCGTTATGGAAATGAGTGGTGGATTATTTCCACAATTAGGGTGGTACCGCGATTATAATCGTCCCTGTTGTTTTTACAACAGGGACTTTTTTGTTCTAGAGGGGAGTGATTAATAAAAATGCGAATGGATGGAATGAAAATTTATTCTTGAACTTTACTAATTTAAAGAGGTAAACTTATTATTTGGGTATTATTATTCTTTTAAACTGTTAAATACTATAAATATATATTTTTATAGATAAAACATAATTTTAGGAGGAGTTATACATGAGTTCACAACATTTATCAAATTTACGTGATCGGATTGACCAAATCAACTTGCAAATTTTAGAACTATTAAATGAACGCGGGAAGATTGTTCAAGAAATTGGAGAAGAGAAGAAAAAACAAGGAACGAATCGGTTTGATCCAGTACGTGAACGTGAGTCCCTTGACCTAATTCTAAAATATCATGACGGGCCTTATGAGGTTTCAACAATTAAACATATTTTTAAAGAAATTTTTAAAGCGAGCCTAGAACTTCAAGAAACAGATTATGAAAAGACATTACTCGTTTCTAGAAAAGCACATCCAGAAAATACAATTGTTAAGGTTGGTACCGAAACAATTGGTGACGGTGTACAACGTTTTATTATGGGTCCGTGTGCTGTTGAGTCTTACGAACAAGTTCGACAAGTTGCTCTAGCTATGAAAGAACACGGATTAACGTTATTAAGAGGTGGAGCATACAAGCCACGTACTTCTCCATATGATTTCCAAGGTCTAGGTGTGGAAGGTTTAAAAATTTTACGTGAAGTTGCTGATGAAGTTGGTATGTCAGTCGTAACTGAAATTGTCACCCCACAAGATGTTGAACAGGCTTTAGAATATGTTGATGTTATTCAAGTTGGGGCACGTAATATGCAAAACTTTGAATTATTAAAAACAGTCGGTAGTGTGAAAAAACCAGTATTATTGAAACGTGGACTTTCTGCAACGATTTCTGAATTCATTAATGCGGCAGAATACATCATTTCACGAGGAAACAATCAAATAATTTTATGTGAGCGTGGAATCCGGACATATGAAAAAGCAACAAGAAACACATTAGACATCTCAGCAGTTCCAATCTTGAAAAAGGAAACACATTTACCGGTTGCAGTTGATGTAACACATTCTACAGGAAGACGAGATCTTCTTCTTCCCACAGCAAAAGCAGCTTTAGCTATTGGTGCTGATTTAGTAATGGCAGAAGTTCACCCAGACCCAGCTGTTGCATTATCTGATTCATTACAACAAATGGATATTCCTCAATTCAACGAATTTATCAATGAACTTGAATCATTCAAAGCAAAACTTGTTTAATGATTTTAAAAAAACAACATTGGTCCAATAAAATAGGAGTCGGATTCATCATTTTAATCCGGCTCTACCTTTAGCAATAGGAAAGTGTAAATGTTCCAATTTCTACTTTCCTTGTGTACTTAAGAATACAAGGAAGGCTTCGAGTATTGCATCCAAGCCAAAAAACTCTGGCAAGCTTAAGTCTCTCGTTTCGCAAGGGCTTGTTGTGTCCCTTGATTTTTCTTTAACTGTGCAGCCATGAAAGCAGGTGTTAAATAGTGAGAAAAAGAGTACTTTTAATAGGAACTGGACTCATCGGTGGTTCAATTGCTCTTTCGATTAGAAATACGAATGAATCTTTAATCGTTGGATTTGATATTAATAAAGAACAAGCTCAAAAAGCATACGAGCTAAAAGTCATTGATCAAGTTGTCGAAAATATTCAATTGGAAGCTGAACTAGCAGACCTTATTATATTAGCCTCACCTGTAGAAGAAACGATTAAAATTATGCAACAATTAGCTAGTTTTCAACTGAAAGAATCGGTTCTGATTACAGATGTTGGCAGTACAAAAAAAAATATAATGAATTTAGCAAATGAACTGTGGAATGGAAATGTAACGTTTATTGGTGGTCATCCAATGGCTGGTTCCCATAAGACTGGTGTTGAAAGTGCTAAAGCTCACCTATTGGAAAATGCCTTCTATGTTTTAACGCCCCAATTATGTACGTCTTATGAAAAAATTGAAGAATTAAAACAGTGGCTTCGAGGAACAAAAGCTAATTTTCTTGTATTGGATCCAAATGAGCATGATTATCTTGTCGGTGTTGTCAGTCATTTTCCACATATTATTGCAGCCGGCTTAGTTTCGCATGTGAAAAAACATTCTAGTAAAAACCCATTTATTAGTATGTTAGCTGCTGGTGGATTCCGAGATATTACGAGAATTGCATCTAGCAGTCCACGAATGTGGAAAGATATTGTGTTACAGAATCGAGAAAATATATTAACATTGCTCGATGATTGGGAGATGGAGATTAAGAATATCCAAAGTATTATTCAAACAGGAAATGAGCATATTATTACTAAGTATTTTGAAGAAGCAAAAGTTTATCGTGATGCATTACCAGTTCGTTCGAAAGGTGCAATACCAGCTTATTATGATTTGTACGTTGATGTGATTGATAAAACGGGTGCAATCGCACAGATTACTGGGTTGATTGCTAGTCAAGAAATTGATATTACGAATTTAAATATAATGGAAGCAAGAGAAGGATTGCTCGGTGTGCTCCGTGTAAGTTTTCAAAAGGAAGAAGATTTAATTAGAGCTCGTCAAGTGTTAGAAGAACATGAATATAAAACATATTAAAGATGAATTGGTACCTATAATAGCTGGGTGCCTTTTTGTTTGAGATATTTTTTAAATATTGTATTACAGTAATAAAGTCCTATGTTTCCTGTGTTTTCCGGATATAGTATAAATCGGGGGAATGCCTAATGTTTCACTATTTTTTGAGAAATCTCCACTTCCATATTATTGAGACATGGATTGAACGATCTAATAAAGAGCATTGGTCTATGTCAATGGTCAATTTTGATCTTGACCATTTTAAAATGATTAATGATACATGGGGTCATGTAAGAGGGGACGAATTATTAAGACAAATTGCAGAGTTGGTAAGTAAGATCATTCGAAAAACGGATTTATTTGCAAGACATGGCGGGGAAGAGTTTTGTATCGTTATAGAACGATGTGATTTATCGGGTGCTGCTAATATTGCAGAAAAAATTAGGCGACATTTAAGCTGAATGTGTTTTTCCAGTCGTTGGAAAACAAACGGAGAGCTTTGGTGTTGCGGAAAGAAATAAAAATGAATCATTTAAAGTTGGTATAAAAGAACTGACGAAGCTTTATATATTGCGAAAAAAATGGCAGAAATTGTGTAGTGAATTGGAGAAAGTTTTGTTACAAGAGACTCCGGAAGAAAGATAGACTGGAATGAAAATATCCCAATCTATCCCTTTGTTCAATTTTCAAGGTTCATACTTTATGTTGAGGGACAAAAAATTCATCATGTAGGGAAATCGTCACTATATTAATTATGTTAGGAGTTAATTATATTTTCCCATTTGATTCGCGCGTCACGATCTGGGTCGCAAGTAACTTTACACATCGTATCAAAGATCATTGTTGTTCGATTATCAAGATCATAACTTGACCAGTCTGGTAAGTCAGTTGTATTCGGATTACCGGACCGTGCAAAGGCAATCCACGCATGATGCATTTTAGATGCAAGTTCATTACGGTCAGGAGAAATTCCAGTAAAATTTTCGATTCCAGGTTTGTTTATCGTATTCCACACAAATGGAATTTCAAGCGCATGACAAGATTTAAGTTGACCAGCAAACGCTCTTGATTCCCAATCAAAACGATACATCCAAACCGGTGCATTATTTTTCACTTGTAATTCAGCTAGTTGATAGGCTGGAGATGTGAAAGTTATCATTGTCATTAATTGATCGTATAAGATTTGATTTAATTCTCTTTCATCGGTGGTGAATTGTTCAGCGATTGCACTCCAACGATTCCTAAACGTTCGTTGAAATATTTTTTCTATTTCTATTGGATCGTTCTTTTTCCAAATTGGATCAAAGAATGTAAATAGACGATACTCATCTTTATTCGTACCAATTAAGATAGGTATATTACTAGCAGATCCTTCCTTCAGTAATTCTTTCGGATGCTTCGGTAAAACAACGCCATCAATAACCGGTATTAAACTCATCATTGGTAATTTATTAGAAGCCTCAATAAGCTGTTCAGCAGGTAATTCTTCTAGTTTTTTTATTTCATTTTTATTCATATTTAGGATGTTTAGTAAAAACTCAGCATTCTTTGTCGCTTGATTCAAATCAATGACATGATTTGCTGCTCCACTTTGGAGAATGGCTTTTGCGAACAACCCTTTTGCTTTTGGAGTGGCAAGTAATGTTCCGACACTCATCGCCCCTGCTGATTCACCGAAAATAGTTACTTGATCAGGGTCTCCACCGAACGCTCCAATGTTATCCTTGACCCATTGTAAAGCAGCAATCTGGTCAAGAATTCCACAATTACCCGATACTGAATATTCTTCGCCTCCTAGTTCTGCTAAATGTAAGAAACCAAGAATTCCTAAACGATAATTGAACGTAACGACCACAACGTCACCATTTTTTGCAAAAGCTGAACCATCATAGATTAGACTTGAACCTGAACCAGTAATGAAAGCCCCACCATTAATCCATACGAGAACCGGTCTCTTCTTATGATCAATGCTAGGTGACCAAATGTTTAAGTAGAGGCAATCTTCACTCATATTTGTCGGATTTGTTCCAAGGAAGTTCATAATTTCAAGACTTGGTTGGTAGGCGATTGGTCCGAATTCTGTACAATCTTTTATATCGCTCCATTCTTCTGGTGGTTTTGGTGCACGAAAGCGGAGTGGACCAATAGGAGATTGAGCATAAGGAATACCTTTCCAAACATAAACATCATTTTCTTTTTGTCCTTTCACCTTTCCGTATGTAGTTTCAATAATCATATTTTTACCTCCTTTTATTAGGTTGAATATTGGAAATTATTAATCTATATCTCTATTTTACTATTCTCCTTTTACAACTTGAATTCCTTCTTTCTCCTTTTTAACATGTAATTACGATTACTTGTTAGAAATCGCTAAATAAGAATATCCCACTTTTGTTCAGTACTAAAAAACATCATTTAAATAGAAATATGTTTAAATCCCAGATGAATGAAAAAACTAACGAGTAAAAGCTGTTGAATAATACAACAATCGTTTTATTATTTAACCGTAATAAATGAATGCAAATGAAAGAAAATGAATGAAAATGATTGATTATGAATGTTTTTGATGATAAGATTGATTCAGTAGGTGGTCAAAAATGTTAACTGAGGAAAGACATGCGTATATAATAAAGCAGTTAAAAGAAAACGGTGTTATAAAATCACAAGAGATAGTCCGTCGTTTAAACTGTTCAGAATCAACCATTAGAAGGGATCTTATACTTCTTGAGAAGGCAGGATACTTAAAACGAATACACGGTGGGGCTAAACAGTCCTATAATTTAGACAAGGAACAATCCATACTTGAAAAATCAGTCAAAAACGTTCAAGAAAAGACGGTTATTGGCAAATATGCTGCATCGCTAGTTCATAAAAATGATTTTATATATATTGATGCTGGTACAACTACGTACGAGATGATTCCTTTTTTGCAAAAAGATGTTACCGTTGCCACGAACGGTGTACAACATGCTTCTTTACTTGCTGATTATCAAATTCAATCATTCCTAATTGGTGGAATGATTAAACATACAACAAAGGCAATCGTTGGGGCAACAAGTGTTAACGAATTAAAAAAATATCGTTTCAATAAAGCGTTTATAGGAATAAACGGAATTGACAACGAGTACGGTTACACGACACCAGACCCAGAAGAAGCAACAATGAAACAATTAGCAATTGAACAGTCAGCAAAGGCATTTATATTAGCAGATCACACGAAATGGGGGAAAGTAAATTTTGCAAAAGTATGCGATATAGATGAGGTTACACTAGTTACAGATAAATTAACAAAAAGTCAAAATAGGAAAGAACTAGAAAACGCGACAATACTGGAGGCGATGTCATCATGATTTATACAGTTACTCTTAATCCCTCAGTTGATTATATTGTGCATGTGCAAAATGTAAAACTAGGTGAGCTAAATCGAATGGAAACAGATTATAAATATCCGGGTGGGAAAGGAATTAATGTTTCCAGAATTCTTCATGAGTTAAAATCAGAAACCGTTGCATTAGGTTTCATTGGCGGTTTTACAGGAGAATTTATTGAAAAGTGGTTAAAAAAGGACGGATTAAGCACCGATTTTACCCATATTACTGGAGATACACGTATTAATATAAAATTAAAATCGAATCAAGAAACAGAAATTAATGGAATTGGTCCGGAAATAACGAAAGAAGAAGCAAGTGCTTTATTAGATCGATTCAATCAAATTACAAATGAGGATACGATTATTCTTTCTGGAAGTAAACCACCTTCACTACCTACGGATTATTATAAAAAAATTGTAGAAATAGTGAATAGGAAAAAAGCAGAATTTGTCATTGATACAACAAGTAAAGAATTATTGGAGATTTTACCGTACCACCCTTTACTTGTGAAACCAAATTTAGAGGAACTTTCAGAAATATTCAGTATCAAAATGAATAATAGAGAAGATATTATTAAGTATGGAAAAAAACTACTTGAAGCAGGAGCTAAAAATGTCATCGTTTCAATGGGCGGAGAGGGTGCATTGCTTCTTACAAGTAACGCTGTGTATGAAGGAATGAGTCCAAAAGGTACTGTTAAAAATTCTGTTGGTGCAGGAGATTCCTTAATTGCTGGGTTTATTAGTCGATATGTCGAAACTAGTGATGTAGTATCCAGCTTTCAATTTGGACTTGCATCTGGTAGCGCAACAGCTTTCTCCAGTGATTTAGCAAAGGGAGAAGATATATTAGCGTTATTAAACCAAGTCAAAGTTAATCAACTTTAATAAATATTGTATCGGGGTGAACAACATGAGAGTAACAGAACTACTTAGAAAAGACATCATGCTCATGGATTTACAATCAACAACGAAAGAAGCAGTTATTGATGAGATGATTGATAATCTCGCTAAACATAAAGTAATTAATAATAAAAATTTATTTAAAGAAGCCATTATCAAACGTGAAGAACAATCGTCAACAGGCTTAGGAAATGGGATTGCTATGCCACATGCAAAAACAAAAGCAGTAGATGAGGCAACGGTTCTTTTTGCGAAAAGTAATAATGGTGTTGACTATGATTCATTAGATGGACAACCAACATACTTATTTTTTATGATTGCTGTTCCAGATGGTGCTTACGATACACATTTACAAGCGCTAGCAGCACTTTCTCGTTCATTGATAGATGAAAGTTTTATTGAAAGTTTAAAAGTAGCTAAAAATAGCGAGGAAGTTTATCAGCTATTCCAAGAGCGTGAAGAAGAAAGTGACGAAAAAGAAGATAGAGTTGCAGCTAACACGAGTGAAAAGCCTTTTGTTCTAGCAGTTACAGCTTGTCCAACAGGAATCGCTCATACGTATATGGCAGAAGAAGCATTAAAAAGAAAAGCAGCTGAGATGAACGTGGAAATTCGCGTTGAAACTAATGGTTCTGAAGGTGTGAAACATCGTTTAACAGAAGACGAAATTCGTCGGGCAAAAGGGATTATCGTTGCAGCGGATAAAAAAGTTGAGATGGCACGATTTGACGGCCGGCCGGTTTTACAAAGACCTGTAAGTGATGGAATTAACAAAACGGAAGAATTAATTACAAAAATTGTTAATGGAGATGCACCAATTTATCACGCAGAAAAGGGTTCTTCACAAAATAATGAAGAAAAAGAAACCACTTCTGTTTGGGGTAAAATATATAAAGATTTAATGAATGGTGTCTCTCACATGTTACCGTTCGTTGTTGGTGGCGGCATACTCATGGCACTATCTTTTCTGTTTGAAAGTGCACTGGGTGATAAGAGTGAAATATTTAAATTTTTAAATTCAATCGGTGGAAATGCATTTAATTTCTTAATTCCAATTTTGGCTGGATATATTGCAATGAGTATCGGTGACCGTCCAGGACTTATGCCAGGTATGGTCGGTGGGTTAATGGCAGTAAACAGCAATGCAGGATTCCTTGGTGGTTTAGCAGCTGGTTTCTTAGCAGGTTATCTAGTTGTATTTTTGAAAAAATTATTCCGTGGCATGCCAAGATCTTTGGAAGGGCTAAAACCTATTTTAATTTATCCAGTGTTAGGTCTATTGTTAACGGGTCTTTTCATGTACTATATTGTTGGCCCAATTTTTTCCAATATTAATACAGCAATGATAAACTTCCTTAGTGATTTAGGTACTGGAAATGCCGTAATTCTTGGTGCCCTTCTTGCTGGAATGATGGCAATTGATATGGGAGGTCCATTTAATAAGGCGGCGTATACTTTTTCAATTGGAATATTTACTGATACAGGTGATGGGAGTTTAATGGCTGCTGTAATGGCAGGAGGAATGATTCCACCACTCGCTATCGCCCTTGCAACTACTTTCTATAAAAATAAATTTACAGCAGAAGAAAGACGTTCTGGGGTCTCCAACTATGTCTTAGGTTTATCCTTTATTACAGAAGGAGCGATACCCTTTGCTGCGTCGGATCCATTAAGAATTATCGGATCATCAATTGTCGGTTCAGCTATTGCAGGTGGTTTAACTCAATTATGGAATACAGCGATTCCTGCGCCACATGGTGGTATTTTCGTTATTGCGTTAGCTGAAAATAAAGTTTTCTTTATCCTTTCGCTTCTTATCGGTGCAATTATTTCTGGTTTAATGATAGGTTTTTGGCGTAAACCAGTTGAAAAATAATGAATACAAGTTGCATTAGTTAATTAGTCAGGTTCTATAAGAGTCTGGCTTTTTTTTGGCTAATAGGAAAGTATAAATTTTTCAATTTCACTTTCCTTTATACACTCTGTAAACTGCGGTTCAACTTATTAAGTACTATGTTTTCTTTATTTCACTTTCCTAATGTGTAAGCGCATAAGGAAGACTCTAGCAGCATGACTTCGCAACCGAAAAGAATTATTCGGTGAACTTTCGCTATATTGTTGCCTAAAGCTTGAGCCCTGAATGTTCTTTATCAGTTCCATTTATCGGAAATGCCGTCCTACTTAACGTATAAAACAAAAAATTTAAACTCATAATGATTAATAACTAAAAATTACCTTTTTTGGTCATTATATGAAAGGAGAATGTTTAAATGTCAGGACCAGGTTTGAAACATGTTGATAGTCATTCGGCTATTCATGAGGCTGCGCTAGAGGAGGCGAAAGAATTAAATGAGATTATTGCAAAATTAATAAGAGATGGGCAATTAGAAAAGGCACATCAAACAGCTCTCGTTGCTATTGAACATTGGGAAACACGTACGCTTAGACATGCACAAGCAGAGGAAGAAGGTCTTTATCAAGAGTTAGTAGAAGAGTCACCAGAGCTAAAAAATTCAATCATTGAGTTAACACGTGACCACAATACAATGCGCTACTTTGTAAAACAAATTAAAACTCAACTGGAGTCAGATGGTTTCAATGAAGAAATTTTACATCAACTATACGCATTAGTCCATGTGGATACGTATCACAACTTTGAAGAGGAAAGAATCTTACCACATCATTAATCGATTAGGAGTTTGGTCGGAAATGTCAAATAAACAATCAACACCATTACATACAATCTCTCCCAGCTTATATCGTTTTGTTTTATCTGAGTTAGAAAATAATTTTAATATCCAACCGTACGATTTTCAGGCAGACGGAATTAAAAATGAGGATGGTATTCAGATCATCATTATGTTTGGTGAAAATTTTACCCATCGGATGGAACAATATTTCACCAATCATTCCATAACTAAACAAAACGATGATTTAAAGGAATTTCTTACAAAAGTTGGGGAAAAATGTATTCAAGTATTAAAAGATGACTACTTTAAAATGATGACTCCATAAATTTATTAGGCTAGGGGGTAGTAATTTGTTTGTTTTCGAACGAGAAGCAGATTTGGTACAAGATCGAGAAGAGTTAATATATGTGTTACGACTTCGGTTCGGTGAAATTGCATCGGGAATAATTGAGACAATTTATCAAATTAGCGAGCTACAAACATTGGAACGACTCATTCTTGTTGCAGTTAACGCGCCAACATTAAAGGTTTTTCTAGAGGAATTGGAAGCAGGTGAAGAAAGCTATCGAATTGTCGGGGATCGCTTTAATCCAATTGAGATAACAAGAGAAGGGGGAGGTTTCTGTGGCTAAACAAAAAAATAAATTGTTTGACCATTTTAAACATCTTCGTCGTGGAAATGTCATAAATAAAGGTTGGACAGAAGAAAGTCCAAGGTCAAGAGATGCTGAGGAAATTTATAGACGGAGATGGCAACACGATAAAATAGTTCGCTCCACTCATGGAGTAAACTGTACAGGATCATGTAGTTGGAAGATCTATGTGAAGGATGGAATTATTACATCTGAAACACAACAAACAGATTACCCTTCAACAGGAGACGATTATCCAGAATATGAACCAAGAGGCTGTCCTCGTGGCGCATCATTTTCTTGGTATACATATAGTCCAGCACGTGTGAAATATCCCTATGTCCGTTCAGATCTATATGAATTGTGGAAAGCTGAACGAAGTGTCGAAGAGAATCCAATAAAAGCATGGGAAAACATTGTTACTAATCCACAAAAAAGAAATAAATATGTAAAAACACGTGGTAAAGGTGGCTTTGTCCGAGCTGATTGGAAAGAATTATGTGAACTTATTTCAAGTTCGATTATTTATACAATTAAAAAATACGGACCAGATCGAGTAGCTGGTTTTAGTCCGATTCCTGCGATGTCGATGGTAAGTTATGCTGGTGGGGCCCGTTTTCTTTCATTAATAGGTGCGACAATATTAAGTTTCTACGATTGGTATGCCGACTTACCTCCTGCTTCCCCGCAAGTATGGGGTGAACAAACAGATGTACCAGAAAGTGCAGATTGGTACAATGCAAAATATTTTATTATTTGGGGTACAAATTTACCACAAACACGCACACCAGACGCACATTTTATGGTCGAAGCGAGATATAACGGGACAAAAGTAGTTGGAGTGAGTCCAGACTATGCAGAGTATGATAAGTTTGCTGACATATGGTTACCGGCACGTGCAGGGACAGACGGTGCCCTTGCCATGGCGATGACCCATGTTATATTGAATGAATTTTATGTGAAACAACAAATCCCTTATTTTATCGATTATGTTAAACGGTTTACCGATTTACCGTTTTTAGTTACGTTAAAACAAACCGGAAATGAATATCGTACAGACAATTTTTTACGAGCATCTGATATTAGTGATAAACAAAAATTAGCCGAATGGAAGACCGTTGTTTGGGATGAAGACGCAAATAAAATGGAAATACCTAATGGCAGTCAAGGATTCCGGTGGGATGATGACAGTAAATGGAATCTTGAATTGAAGAAGGAAGATGGGACAGAAATTAATCCGCAATTAAGTTTTCTAAATCATTCGGATGAAGTTGTCGAAGTAACATTTCCTTATTTTGCTGAAGAAGAAGGCGGAGTTATTAGGCGTAGTGTTCCTGTAAAACATATAGAAGATACAAACGGCCATACGATAAAAATCACAACAGTATACGATTTAATGATGGCTCATGTTGGTGTGAACCGTGGTTTGCCAGGTGACTATCCAAAAGATTATGATGATCTAAGTCCATACACACCTGCATGGCAAGAAAGTATTACAGGTGTACATCGGAACCATGTCATTCAAGTGGCTAAAGAATTCGCCGATAATGCAGCAAGAACAAAAGGGAAATCAATGATTGCTATGGGTGGAGGTACAAACCATTGGCATCATAGTGATCAAATTTATCGTTCTATATTAAACCTCGTTCTTTTAACTGGCTCACAAGGTGTGAATGGCGGCGGTTGGGCTCATTATGTTGGTCAGGAAAAGGTGCGTCCATCAGAAGGTTGGAATGTAGTTTCGTTTGCAAGTGATTGGGGTGTAGCGCCAAGATTACAAAATGGAACTTCTTTCTTTTATTTTGCAACAGAACAATTCCGCTATGAAACAAAAGAAAATATGAAGCAAAACCGGTGGAATGGAAAATATACGTATATGCACCCGGCAGATGTAAATGCACTCTCAGCCAGGCTTGGTTGGTTGCCATCTTTCCCACAGTTCTCGCAAAACTCGATTGATATTGTTAAAGAGGCTCGAGAAAATGGAGCAAAGTCTGAACAGGAAATTATTGATCAAGTTGTTAAGAAAATAATAGATGGAGAAATCGAATGGGCGATTGAAAATCCAAATGATCCACGAAATTTCCCACGTGTCTTTTTCAATTGGCGTTCAAACCTTTTAGGAGATAGTGGTAAAGGTCATGAATATTTTGCTAAACATTTTATCGGTGGCGAAAACCAAGTACTATCTGAACCAGAGAACTGTTGGCAACCAGAGACAGTTAATGTTTCCGATGAAGCACCAGAAGGTAAAGCGGATTTATTTGTAAGCATCGACTTTCGGATGACAAGTTCAGGTTTATTCTCTGATATTGTATTACCAGCCGCTACATGGTATGAAAAGTATGACATTAGTAGTACGGATATGCATCCATTTATTCATCCGTTTAATGCAGCAATTAGCCCACCGTGGCAAGCGAAAAGTGACTGGGATACGTTCCGTGAAATAGCAAGAGTTTTTTCAGAATTAGCAGCAAAATATTTACCGGAAACAGAAGAAATTATCATGCGTCCACTCGGACATGATTCACAAGATGAGATTGCACAAGAATATGGAAAAATAAAAGATTGGCGAAAAGGAGAAGTTGAGGCAATTCCAGGAAAAACAATGCCTCATCTAAAAATAGTAAAACGAGATTATCCGAATGTATTCCATAAGATGACGTCAATTGGACCAGAGTTAAGAAAAGGATATGGTGGTAAAGGAATAAAAATTCCTGGAGAGCAAGTTTATGACGAGTTAAAAGATCGGATTGGCGTAAACCAACGTGAAGGTATAGGAAAGGGCCATCCTGATTTATATACGGATCAAAAAGCGATTAATGCTATTTTATTAATGTCGGGTGCAACAAACGGAAAACGTGCCGTTGAAGGTTGGAAGTCATTAGAGGAAAAAACAGGTCAAAACTTAACTGAGATTGCAAAACCACGTGAGGAAGAGGATTATACGTTAGATGCTTTAACCATTCAACCACGTGTATCTATATCAACTCCAATTTGGAGTGGACTAGAAAAAGACGGACGACGCTATTCACCGTTTACAGTAAATACGGAATATAATATTCCGTGGCGTACGTTAACTGGTCGGCAAAGTTTTTATCTTGACCATGAAATGATTTTAGATTGTGGTGAAGGTCTTCCTTTGTATCTACCACCATTACAAAAAGCACCTTTTACAAAAAATGAACACGGTGTGCCAGATACAGGAAATTCAATTACTTTACGTTATTTAACTCCTCACCAAAAATGGGGTATTCACACAATGTTTACGGAAGCAACGCCAATGGTTCAATTATTCCGAGGCTGGCAAGTTGTCTGGATGAATGAAGAAGATGCGGCTTCTATTGGAGTAAAGGATAACGACTTTATTGAAGTATACAACCGTAATGGGGTCGTTGCAGCAAGGGCAGTCATTACTTACCGAATTCCAAAAGGGATGTGTTATATGTATCATGCACAAGACCGGACGATGGGGGTACCAGGAACAGCCATTAACAAAAAACGAGGTGGAACGCATAATAGTATTACCCGAATTACATTAAAGCCGACCCATATGATAGGAGGATATTCTCAATTAAGTTATGGATTCAATTATTATGGTCCGACTGGACACCAACGTGACACGATGGCCATCATTAGACCGTTGAAGGAGGTAGATTGGCTTGAGAATTAAGGCACAAGTAGCAATGGTCATGCACCTAGACAAATGTATCGGTTGCCATACTTGTTCGGTAACATGTAAAAATACGTGGACAAATCGTCCGGGAACTGAGTATATGTGGTTTAATAACGTAGAAACAAGACCTGGTGTCGGCTATCCGAAACGGTGGGAAGATACGAAACGTTATAAAGGCGGTTGGGTTTTAGAAAATGGAAAATTGAAATTACGTGCAGGTGGACCAATCTCGAAACTCGCAAATATCTTTTACAATCCGAATATGGCGGAGATGGAAGATTTTTATGAACCGTGGACATATGATTATGACAACTTAATTCATAGCCCGAAAAGAGACAATCTACCGGTAGCACGGCCAATTTCACAAATTACTGGAAAATATATTGATAAACCAGAATGGGGTTCAAACTGGGATGATGACTTGGCTGGGGGAAGTGAAAATATAAAAAACGACCCGAACGTTGAGAAATTACAAGAACATATTAAAGCTGAATATGAAAAAACGTTCATGATGTATTTGCCGCGAATCTGTGAACATTGCTTAAACCCATCTTGTGTCGCTTCCTGTCCAACAGGGGCGCTATATAAACGCGATGAAGACGGAATTGTCTTAGTTGACCATGATGCATGTCGTGGTTGGCGTTTTTGTCAAAACGGCTGTCCATACCATAAAGTTTACTATAATTGGAATACACATAAGGCGGAAAAATGTAATTTCTGTTATCCACGAACTGAAGCAGGACTGCCAACCATTTGCTCGGAAACTTGTGTTGGACGAATTCGTTATATTGGCGTTGTTTTATATGATGCTGATAAAGTAAAAGCGGCCGCTTCAGTCGAGGATCCACAAGATTTATATGAAGCCCAGCTTGCTTGTTTCCTTGATCCATTTGACCCGGAAATTCAAGAAAAAGCGAGAGAAGCTGGAATTAACGATTCGTGGATTGAAGCAGCGAAAGAGTCGCCAATTTATAAAATGGCAATGAAGTGGAAGATTGCATTACCACTTCATCCGGAATATCGAACATTACCAATGGTTTGGTATGTGCCTCCACTCAGCCCAATTATGAACCATATAACAAATGAGGATGAGCTAAACACAGATGGTTATATTCCAGCCGTTGAACAAATGCGGATTCCAATCGAATACTTAGCGTCTATTTTAGCTGCAGATGATGTGAGTGTAGTACGTAAAGTGTTGCTAAAATTAACAGCGATGCGTGTCTTCATGCGTGGAAAAACAGTTGGAGGTGTCGATGAATTCCGTCAAAGTGAATTATTAAAAGAAGCCGAAACAACACCAGAAGAAGTAGTGGAAATGGCTCGATTATTAGGTGTTGCCAAGTACAAAGAACGATACGTAATCCCAACTGGTCGAAGAGAAATGGATGATGACCTCTTTTATAAGCAAGGTGCTTGTAGTTTAGAGGAACTAGCTCCGAAAGAAGGAATGAACCCAAGATACGGCATGATGAAAGTGAGAGAGAGTCAATGAATAATGAACATAGAACGATTCTCCTCGTTGCATCTCGGCTTTTAGATTATCCTGATGTAGGATTGAAAGAGCTTCTTGAAGAAGTAGAAGAGTTTGTTCAACATACAATCGCTTCATCAACAGTAAAAGAAGAAATTCGAATGATGTATAGGCCATTCGTAACTTTTAGTGATATACAGTTAAAAGAGCTTTATGTTGAAACGTTTGATTTAAAAACAAAACTAGGTCTTTATTTAACAGCTCATGAGTTAGGAGATAGTAACCGTCGAGGAGCTGCTTTAATAAAACTACAAAAAATCATTAATCATGCTGGATTTGAACGAGTAGGTGAAGAGTTAGCTGACTACATACCGATGCTGCTTGAGTTTCTAACAGTTGCACCTGAAAACTCAGAAATTGAACGATTAAAAAAGAGAATTGGCGTTGCATTGAGTTATATGAAAGAGAATTTATTTGAAAACAACCCTTATTTTGGTGTATTTACAATGCTTATGAAGTATGTTTTTTCTCAACCTACGAAAGAAGAATTGCAACAATTAGAAAAGGGTCGAGAAGAGGCCGATTTGGAAGAATTACCATACCCGATTATGTATCAATAATCGGGTAAACTTACAAATGACATCAGGGAGGTACATGTATGACCGATCTCTTTTTTTGGGTAGTATTTCCGTATTTAACCTTAACAATTATGATTGTAGGTTTATTATATCGTTACGCTTTTAGACAACTTACTTGGGCTGCACCTTCAACAAATTTTTTCGAAAAGAAGTGGTTGCGAATTGGGTCTCCACTATTCCACTATGGTATTATTTTCGCTTTTATTGGTCACATCATGGGAGTCGTTATTCCGTTAGAGTTTTATAATGCGTTAGGTATACCAGACCACCTCTATCATTTTGGAGCAATTTACGGTGGTGGATTAGCTGGACTGATGGTAGTAGTTGGACTAGTTATACTATTAATAAGAAAGATTACAATTGATCCGGTAAGGGTGAAAGCGACATTCGCTGACTATTTTTCAGTTCTCGCCGTTCTTTTTGTCGCTGCAACAGGTACTTACATGACGATTATATTTAATTTAACAGTCTACCCATACGAGTACCGTGAAACAATAGGACCGTGGTTCCGTAGTTTATTTATATTCCAACCGAAATATGAACTAATGCATGGTGTTCCGTTTTTGTTCAAATTTCATATCGTTTCGGCCTTTGCTCTTTTTGCGTCGATTCCGTTCACTCGGCTTGTTCACATCTTTAGTTTTCCGATTCGCTATCCAGCTAGACCACCGCAGCAATATCGGTCAAGATCAAATTATAAAAGACAAAAAATATAATAAGAAGGTACGAACCATTTTTACCAAGTAAAAAAACCAGGCTACTATTACGCCTGGTTTTATAATTATTGCATATTTTTTTAATTAAGCTTCGAGTTTCGCATCGTAGCTAATTTTTCTTGATAATACATAAAAGCAACAATGACAAAGCTGACAAGTGCAAATTCAGACATTAACATAAAAGCTATTGCATATTGCCCGGTCATATTATTTACCGCTGTTAGTAATAAAGGAGGAAAAAATCCACCAAGACCACCCATTGCTGAAACAATGCCGTTTACAACTCCTGCTTGGTTTGAAAAATATAAGGGAACAAGTTTAAAAATCGTTCCATTACCGATACCAGCTGAAACAGCTACTGACAATGCGCCTACAGTGTACCACTTAATATCCGGAGAAAAAGCAAGTAGAATTCCTGATAAAGAGACAAAACAAAATACGAGCATTAATATAATAAACGCATTAAATTTATCTGCTAAAAATCCGCCAATTGGTCGCATTGCCGTTGCTAAAATAATAAAGAATCCTGTTCTAAGTCCAGCATCTACAGGGTCTAATCCAAAATAAGTTACTAAAAAACTTGGTAAAAACACGGTAAACGCGACAAAAGCTCCGAAAGTAATAAAGTAAAACAGGCTTAAGAACCATAATGTTGCATTTTTATAAACCCCTTGAATTTGCTCAACCATCGATTTTTTTACTTTTACTTCTTTACGATCTCCAAATACGAAGATTAAGGCAATAAAAGCGAGTAAGAGAATTAAATAAAGACGTACGGTTCCTTGCCAGCCAATCGAACTTGCTAAAATTGGTGCTCCAAAAGTTGTAATTGCAGTTCCGGCGTTACCAACACCATAAACGCCATTAATGAAACCATGTCTTTCTTTCGGATAGTACTTTGGTAGCGATGTTACGCCGATTGAAAAAGTTGCTCCTCCTATACCTAAAAATAATCCTCCAATAATTAAATCGATGAATGAATCGGCAGTACTAATAAAAAAAACGGGAAATAAAAGTATAAGAAAACTAATACTAAAAATTAATCTTGCTCCGAATCGGTCACTATAAAAGCCAAGGGGGATTCGTAAAAGCGAACCTAAAATGACAGGTACAGCAGTAACGATTGATGCTTGACCAGAAGTCAGTGCTATGTCTTCTTTAATATAAGTCATAAGAGACGATAAAAGTACCCAGACCATGAAACCGACGATTAGACTTGAAGTTTGAAGTGTTAATTGAATTCCTCGTTTCTTCATAATAATGATCCTTTCTCATTTTAGTTTTATTATCTGATAAAAGTAATGGAATTAATCAAAATCGAGTTGTTTCTGTAAAATAACGATTAATTTAGAAAAAACACACAATTATTGATAAAATAAAATAAAACGAATGAAAGGGGATATTTATGAAATTTTTACATTTTTATCGAAATGGAGAAATAAGACTAGGTCTTAAGGTGGATAAGGGGATTATTGATTTAAAAGCATTGGCTCATCAGAAAAATATAGAGATTCCACATACAATAGAGGAGATTTTAAAAGGTGGACAATCATCAATACATCTATTACTGAATATAGCAGAGTACGAAGAGAATCTATTACAGGAAGAAGAAATTACATTTGCACCAATTATTTCGCATCCAGAAAAAATTATTTGTGTCGGATTAAACTATAGGAATCATGTAGAAGAAACATTAATGGAATTACCGAAAAACCCAGTTCTTTTTAGTAAATTTAATAATACTTTAGCAGCTCATAATCAAACAATTAATCTTCCAGAAAATGACGAAAAAGTTGATTACGAAGCAGAACTAGTAATTATGATAGGGAAAGAAGCAAAGAATATTTCGGAGACGAATGCATTGGACTATGTCTTCGGTTATACTTGTGGAAATGATTTATCGGCACGTAGTCTTCAGTTTTTATCAGGCCAATGGTTATTAGGAAAGTCGCTAGATTCATTTGCCCCGGTTGGTCCTTATTTAGTTACGAGTGACGAGATAGTCGACCCGACAAACTTACAGATTGAATGCCGGGTAAATGGTGAAATTAGGCAGTCTTCAAATACACGCCATATGATTTTTTCTATCGCTAAAATTATAAGTTATGTATCGAAACACTTTACATTACAACCAGGCGATCTTATTTTTACAGGAACACCTGATGGAGTTATCATGGGATATTCTGAAGAAAAGCAAAAATGGCTTCAATCAGGTGATCGTATTGAAGTAGAAATTGAAAAAGTCGGTACGTTAGTAAATATTCTTATGTAATTTTGAATACGAAACATACCTCTACTATGACAAATGATTTATTTTTCCTCGCATGATGTGTGAGGGCTTTTTTTCTTTCCGGAGAAAAACTGGAAAGAACAATTCCTATACCCCCTATAATATTTTTACTATAATAATAAGTAATAGTTTGCTAATAACACAAACAAGTGATTTATATCACAAAAAAATTACGACTAAACGTTTATAATAATCATTGGGAACGTAGAAAATCCGTTTGAAAGGGTGAGTATATGCCGAATAAATTCAAATGGGCAGCACTGATAATATTTTGGCTAATAATTATTTTTTCTTTAATTCGTTTAAATGTGACAGATACGAATCTAGCGATGAGTTCTGGTATGGGCATGCATATGTCGCATCACGAGAATACAATGATGATGGATACTGGTAACGAAGTAAATCAATTAATGCCAGAACATCAAAATTTAAATCAACAACCAACTGAACCAGAAGTAAAGCGTTCTGGGCACGATGTTTATATAAAAATGACAGCACAAATTACGGATATTGAAGTTAAAGACGGATACAAATACAAAGCGTGGACATTTAATGGACAGGCGCCGGGACCGTTACTAGTTGTAAATGAGGGCGATACAATTCATTTTACTTTGAAGAATATGGACCCAGCAATGCCACATAGTATGGACTTCCATGCTGTCCATGCGGCTCCAAATAAAGCATTTGCTAATGTTGAGCCGAATAAGGAAGGAACATTCGTATATGAAGCATCAAATCCAGGTGTATTCATGTACCATTGTGGAACGGATCCAGTGCTATTGCATATCGGTAACGGCATGCATGGAATGATTATTGTTAAACCGAACAGTGGTTATCCGACAGACGAAGAAGTGAGTCGGGAGTTTGTTGTTATTCAAAATGAGTGGTACCAATACAATGATATTGATGATATGACAAATGGAAACCCGTCACAGGTCGTTTTCTCGACAAAAGCACTTCATAAAGGTGATCTAAATACAAATGGGACGGTCGGTGCTCTAATCGATACTCCTTTTCAAGCAAAAGCGGGAGAGAAAATTCGTTTTTATATTGCAAACATGGGCCCAAATAGAACGTCTAGTTTTCATGTCATTGGCTCAATGTTTGACGACGTCTATTTGGACGGAAATCCAAGTAATCATTTGGAAGGTATGCAAACAGTTGAACTTCCCGCAAGTGGTGGTGCTGTCGTTGAGTTTACGCTGAAAGAAGCGGGGGAATATAAATTTGTTACACACCAATTCAATGATGCGCAAAAAGGAGCAGTTGGGAAAATTATCGCTTATGAAGGTAAAATTCCAAAATTAGTTGCAAGCCCTTCAGAACATCAAAATGATAGGAAGCTTGCATCGAACAATTTGAAAATTACAGCCAAAAACTTTAAATATAACGAAAAGAAATTTATTGTAAAGTCTGGAAAGAAAGTAACGATATCATTTTCAAGTGATGAAGGCTATCACGGTCTTACTATTGATGGATTAGGTGTTAATTTAGCAGGTCAAGGACAAGCTTCGTTCACACCTACAAAACGAGGAGAATATAAAATTCGTTGTAATGTATACTGTGGACAAGGCCATCCGGAAATGACTGCCACTTTAGTCGTTATTTAAAAGCTCTTTTGATAAAGGGCTTTTTTTCATTAAATAAAAACAGGCTGTCCGAAATTTCTTGACAGCCTGTTCGATTTCAAACTTCTATACTCCCCATAACAGTTCTTTAGCACGATCGCTCATCCGACTTGGGTCCCATCGTGGCTCCCATACTAGTTGAACATCAATATTTCCAATTTCTTCAATTTGATGTAGACGATTTTGTACACCAAAACTAATACTATCATGCATTGGACAACCTGGTGTTGTTAAAGTCATTTTAATTACAACGTTTTTATCCTCATCAATATCAATTTCATATACAAGTCCTAAATCAACAATATTTATACCAAGCTCAGGATCTAATACATCTCGAAGTGCTTCAATAATTTGTTCTTTTAATGTCATAAAAATAAAACTCCTTTCGCTACTTTAATAAAACTTTGATGATGGAGTATGCATAGACGATAGAAGTAAGCGTCATAATTGCTGTAAAGACATATAAACTAATGCCGCTTTGTATACCAACACTTACTATAATTCCTAACGTACTAATAATAAATAGCCAATATAAGGTCACACCTAATTTTTCATCCATCATCTCTTTAAGTGTGGGTACTTTTTCTTTGCCAACCTTTTCCGAATATTTATGTGTCCACCATAGAAATGGAACAATCTTATATAAATAACCCAAAATACTAAAAAGAATCCAAGTTACTATATAAAGATAGATTAACCATGACCAAAGATTTTCTGTATGAATATTAAATAATGTAACGATAAAGGCTAGAAAATGAACGATTAATCCATTTATGATAGCAAATAATGAAAAAGAGAACGGTTGATCTAGTTTCTTTTTTATTCTCTTAGAAATGATTTCATTCATATCTAAAGCGAAAAACCAAAAACCTAGGAATAACAAGAAAAAACCAATAACACTAATCGTTGGGATATTGACCCAATAAGAAAGTATCGTGGAAACTAGTCCGAACAAATACACCATATATGCCGGTCTTGCCCATTTCATCGTAAACCCATGAGATAGGCTAAACATTGGAACTAATTTGTAAGATAAACCAAAAATTAACAGTGTAAACCATCCAGTAACCCCTAAAGTGATATGGGAGTACAGTATATTGACGTGATAATCAGTGCTACCGTAAGCTAAATTCCAAGCTAGTAAAAATCCAGCAGCAATTGTAAGAAAAAAACAAATTAACGCCGCAATGACAAAATAAGTCATCGTAGTCTTTTCTTTTTGTATAGAAATTGTTTTTGCCATTTGAAATAAAAACATTAATATACCAATGATGGTAAGTGCTCCACCGTAAATAGCTAGATTTGTTCGGAAACCTAAAAGAATTGCAAACAAAGTAACGCCAATGGCTGTCACAAAAAATTGAAAAAAGCCAAATGTTTGATTCCAAATTGGTGTGAGGAAAGCAACTGGAACAAGCTGATACATCGCACCCATAGCCGTCATAACTGCAAAGCCAAGCGTTAAAAAGTGTGCAGACATCCAAACATGAGGGATGCGAAATTGTCCAGTTAGTACTTCGTTACTGTTCAGAAATAAAATGAACTGTGCTGCAACAAAAGCGATTAGGCCATATACGATAAAACTAACGGGAAGTTTTACGTTTGTATCTGTTTTTAAATCTGTACTAACCATCCATTAATCACCAGTTTTCGTAATCGTAATTTTATAACTTCCATCGTCTTGTGCTTCCGTTTCATGTAAGTAGCCGAGCTCCTCTAATTCTTCATATAAAAACATTGGCCGGCGATCATTTATAATGACGAGTTGCTCACCTTTCTCCATTTTTTCTAAACTTTTTAACGTACGCATCATTGGTTGAGGTGGTTCTAGCCCACGGTTATCAAGAGTTTTCATTCGTATCCTCCCTTTTCGTGTATATTACTTTCCAATGATTCTTTTCAATCTTTTCTACTTGATTGTCGAATCCCTTTCGCCCTAGTACTTTATGTAGAGGGACTGGGTTGAATGGTGCATGTAAAACAAGGTCTTGTCCATCTTGTAATTGTTTTACAGCGCTCATTATTTTATCGAAAGGCTCTTTTTTTAGCCGTAAATCTTCACGAACATCTAATTCAAATATATTCTTATTATCCATCTAATCACCTTCCCGACATGTTCTAACTATATGATAATCATTATCAATGAAATTAGGTGTGACGAAAATCACATATACTAGTGAGTGTGCCTAAATGATTTTTAAAGGGATTATATTAGCTCTTCCTTTAGTTTGTCAGTATCAATTATTAAAAACCCGTTGCTATCAGTATCGATTAAATTTTTCTTTCTCAATTGGGAAAATGTTCGACTGATGGTTTCACGGCTAGAACCAATCATGTTAGCTAAGTCTCGATTTGTAAATTGTGTTGTAATTCGATAGGTTGTATCAATTAATCTCTCACCGTGATTTTTGGTTAACCGGAGTATAAGAAGTAATATTTGTTCATAAGTATTGTATAAAATTTTTTCCTCTAATCGATTTTGTAAATCAACAATTTGATCACCTAAGATGCGAAATATTTTAATGCAGATTACAGGGTTCTTTATTAAAAACTGTTCAAAGGAATGAATCGGTATGTAGAATAAAAGGGCATTCTCTAAGGCTACCGCGTTTGCTGGATAGGAATCGTTTCGGAAAAATCCTTGGTGTGGAAACATGGCTCCTTTATTAAGAACATTCACAATTTGTTCATTCCCCTGTGCATCAAGACGATAAATCTTCACTTTTCCATCAAATATAAAATAAACGTTGGAAAGAATCTCTCCCTGTAAGAAAATGTGTGTTTCTTTTTGAAAAGTACGAATCTGAGCTAATTCTACAATAGCATCCAATTCATGTTCTTCTAGATTTATGAATAAAGGAAAACTTTGTAAAATCTTTTTAATTGAAGCTTGGTCCATAAAACTATCCTTCCTTCATCGGTAATATACTTATACTCCCCACGTTGTTATGTATATATAAAAATCGTGTAATTAATTTAATAAAGGTGGTAATGATAAAAAACACAACCTATTAGTGATAATAATCACAGCTATAAGAATAATAGTAGCGTAAAATGATGCAGAGATGAAACAAATTGGAGGTTTTAACTATGGAATTTACTACAAAAATTTATGCGCCAGATATTGAACCAAAATATCGCCATACAAAAATATTTGAAGCTTTTGATGGATTGGAATCTGGACAATCAATGGAATTAACAAATGATCATGACCCAAAACCATTATACTACCAATTTTTAATTGAACGAGAAGGGACGTTTAACTGGGAATATTTAGAAGAAGGACCAGAACAATGGAGAGTGGCAATAAGTAAAAAATAGTTTTTTGAAAAAGAAAAGAAAAGCTATCCACCCATAAATTAGGGAATGGATAGTTTTTTATTTCGTTGATATTAAAAGTTTTAAGATTTATTTATGGACATTGGTACCTATGTTATTTGAAAATAAATCCTATATGTTTGATAAAGATATTAGAGATTTGGTTTTGTAAATAATAATAAAAAAGNGTGCCTAAATGATTTTTAAAGGGATTATATTAGCTCTTCCTTTAGTTTGTCAGTATCAATTATTAAAAACCCGTTGCTATCAGTATCGATTAAATTTTTCTTTCTCAATTGGGAAAATGTTCGACTGATGGTTTCACGGCTAGAACCAATCATGTTAGCTAAGTCTCGATTTGTAAATTGTGTTGTAATTCGATAGGTTGTATCAATTAATCTCTCACCGTGATTTTTGGTTAACCGGAGTATAAGAAGTAATATTTGTTCATAAGTATTGTATAAAATTTTTTCCTCTAATCGATTTTGTAAATCAACAATTTGATCACCTAAGATGCGAAATATTTTAATGCAGATTACAGGGTTCTTTATTAAAAACTGTTCAAAGGAATGAATCGGTATGTAGAATAAAAGGGCATTCTCTAAGGCTACCGCGTTTGCTGGATAGGAATCGTTTCGGAAAAATCCTTGGTGTGGAAACATGGCTCCTTTATTAAGAACATTCACAATTTGTTCATTCCCCTGTGCATCAAGACGATAAATCTTCACTTTTCCATCAAATATAAAATAAACGTTGGAAAGAATCTCTCCCTGTAAGAAAATGTGTGTTTCTTTTTGAAAAGTACGAATCTGAGCTAATTCTACAATAGCATCCAATTCATGTTCTTCTAGATTTATGAATAAAGGAAAACTTTGTAAAATCTTTTTAATTGAAGCTTGGTCCATAAAACTATCCTTCCTTCATCGGTAATATACTTATACTCCCCACGTTGTTATGTATATATAAAAATCGTGTAATTAATTTAATAAAGGTGGTAATGATAAAAAACACAACCTATTAGTGATAATAATCACAGCTATAAGAATAATAGTAGCGTAAAATGATGCAGAGATGAAACAAATTGGAGGTTTTAACTATGGAATTTACTACAAAAATTTATGCGCCAGATATTGAACCAAAATATCGCCATACAAAAATATTTGAAGCTTTTGATGGATTGGAATCTGGACAATCAATGGAATTAACAAATGATCATGACCCAAAACCATTATACTACCAATTTTTAATTGAACGAGAAGGGACGTTTAACTGGGAATATTTAGAAGAAGGACCAGAACAATGGAGAGTGGCAATAAGTAAAAAATAGTTTTTTGAAAAAGAAAAGAAAAGCTATCCACCCATAAATTAGGGAATGGATAGTTTTTTATTTCGTTGATATTAAAAGTTTTAAGATTTATTTATGGACATTGGTACCTATGTTATTTGAAAATAAATCCTATATGTTTGATAAAGATATTAGAGATTTGGTTTTGTAAATAATAATAAAAAAGATATTGACCCAAAGGATAAAACATGATAAAGTTATTAATGTCGTTGAAAAGGACATAGTTGATTAAGTTTATGGCTCGGTAGCTCAGTCGGTAGAGCAAAGGACTGAAAATCCTTGTGTCGGCGGTTCGATTCCGTCCCGAGCCACCATTTAATATTCATTTGAAATAGCTTCTGGAGGGGTAGCGAAGTGGCTAAACGCGGCGGACTGTAAATCCGCTCCCTCAGGGTTCGGCGGTTCGAATCCGTCCCCCTCCACCATGATAGGGGCATAGTTTAAAGGTAGAACAGAGGTCTCCAAAACCTCTGGTGTGGGTTCAATTCCTGCTGCCCCTGCCAAAGAAAAAGAGCCATGGCGGTCGTGGCGAAGTGGTTAACGCATCGGATTGTGGCTCCGACATTCGTGGGTTCGATTCCCATCGATCGCCCTTTAGTAATTAGTATTATGGCGGTGTAGCTCAGCTGGCTAGAGCGTACGGTTCATACCCGTGAGGTCGGGGGTTCGATCCCCTCCGCCGCTACTTTAATCTTTCTTAAAAAACGGAGGAATACCCAAGTTTGGCTGAAGGGATCGGTCTTGAAAACCGACAGGCGGGTTACACCGCGCGGGGGTTCGAATCCCTCTTCCTCCGCCACGATTATATTGGTCCGGTAGTTCAGTTGGTTAGAATGCCTGCCTGTCACGCAGGAGGTCGCGGGTTCGAGTCCCGTCCGGACCGCCATTCAAATAATGATTGTATTTAGGAGAAGTACTCAAGTGGCTGAAGAGGACGGTTTGCTAAACCGTTAGATCGGGTTACCGGTGCGCGGGTTCGAATCCCGCCTTCTCCATTTAAAGAAAGCTAAGTGTAAAGGAAAGAACCAATAATAAAATTGGTTCTTTTTTTGTCTTTTGTTTAATTGTGAAAAAATTTGACTGATTGTTTTTCTCTATTGTCATATTCTGTTTTTAAGAAAAGGGCAGCAATAGTTAATCTATGTGCCCTTCGAATTCCTTCCTTTCTTAGACTAATAGGAAAGTACAAATTTTTTGATTTCTACTTTCCTAACGCTTAAGCGCACAAGGAAGACTTCGATAGCATTAGCCCACAGCAGATAAAACTTTTTCGATGAACTACAGCTCTTCCTCTTTCGCCTAAAGGCTTTAGACATAAGTTTTCTTTACTTACTGGATATGTGTCTTTCATAAAAAATGTAGAAGGATATGCATACAAAATGAAGCTCGTAAGTCGTTTAAGCATTGATTTATCGGTATACGGGTAACTCTTTTAATAATCGATACTTTCCTTCTGAAAAAATAAGCGGATCTCCATTATTCACCTGAATATCATGAACTTTCCCTATAATAAGATGATGATCCCCCTCACAATAACTTGTTGAAACCGTACATGCTATTTGAGACAAAGCCCCTGAAATTATTGGTAACCCATATAAAGAGTCGAATTCGACACCATCTAATGACTTTTGTTTTGATGAAAAAGCATTGGAAATATGTTCTTGTTCACTAGATAATATATTGACAGTAAATTTTTTACTTTCTTTAATATGATATAAAGTTTGTGAATCATTTTTTAAAGATATTAAAACTAACATTGGATTTAACGAGACGGACATAAATGCATTTACCGTTGCACCATGCGTTACTCTATTCACTTCTGTTAGTACAACTGTTACTCCTGTAGCGAATTTCCCCATTGCGTCACGAAATAGACGTTCGTTCATCAGAAAACACTCCCTCTCCCGTAAGTCAGTAAATCTATGTGAATAACACATTGCCCCATCATTTAAAAAGCTATACTTATTTCACTAAAAAAGAATTAAAATTGATATTCATGTGCATTTTATCTTTTTTCTCCTTTTATTTGATTCGAATACTCGGAAATAATGTTATGCGAACAATAATCACGTTTATTCGCTAAGATAATGCTTAAACGATAAAATCACCTCACTAAGTTTTTTTCTGAAAAAATAAAAACGACCCCAAAGAAAAGAGGTCGTAATGAGTAATGAATCAGCACGCACCTCTTATATTTCAGATATAAAGATCTGCTGGAATTGGCACCGTTTGAACTTGATTTCAATGGTTGCCGAGGCTTCGTAGGGCCAGTCCCTCCACCTCTCTATATAAGAGTTATTACTAGTATTGAGTTTTATTATACTATTCTAAATTTAAAACAAATATCTGTCTATAGGACTATATAATCAAATAAACTAAAGGGGGATATATAAAATTATTAAAAAATTATTTATAAAATTACTAAAGTTTATTATAATATAATTTATTTAAATGAACAGTACAAATAAAAGGGGGATCTATATGTTTAAAATAATCCAAACTGAAAAGGCACCTAAGGCAATTGGACCTTACTCTCAAGGAATAAAGGTGGGTAATTTACTATTTTTATCAGGGCAAATTCCAGTAAATCCAGCGACAAATGAGGTTGTGAAAGGTGATATCGTAGCGCAAACAAATCAAGTGATGAAAAATATTCAAGCCATTTTGGAGAGTGAGGGACTTTCTATTGAAAATGTAATTAAAGCTACAATTTTCTTGAGTGATATGAACCAATTTACTTTAGTAAATGAAGCATATGCAAGTCATTTAGGGGACCATCGTCCAGCAAGATCGACGGTTGAAGTAAGTCGATTACCAAAAGATGTTCTTATTGAAATTGAGGTTATTGCAGCTGTCTAAATGTCTATATATAACGGAAAATTAGAATATAAACAGTACAGAAAAAAGGTCGCTCCCCTGTTATGTAACAGATTTTAAAAAACCCTTTCATTTATTAAACAGCTATGATAAAATACAAATAATCAGAAAAGTTGGAAGGGGAGGGCAATTTAAATGGTAACATATCCAATTTTAAAAGATGCCGAAGAGTTCCTTTACAAAGGAAATGAGATTGGAGTATTAGTTATCCATGGGTTTACAGGAAGTACGCAAAGTGTTCATTATATAGGGAAACGCCTTGCAGATAATGGATTTACGGTTTATGGTCCGCGTTTAACTGGTCACGGAACTCATCCGGAAGATATGGAAATGGCGAGTTTTCAAGATTGGATCCGTGATGTAGAGGCTAGCTTAATTAAATTGAAGGAAACATGTACTTCTATTTTTGTTGCCGGCTTATCAATGGGGGGAACATTAGCCCTTTATTTAGCTGAACGTCATCCTGAACTTAAAGGGGTTATTCCTATTAACGCAGCCATTCATTTGCCGAATTTACATCAGAATTATCGAAACCTACGTAATAGCGGTCTCCGATTTGCTGAAGGAATTGGATCAGATATAAAAAAGGAGGGCGTCCAAGAATTAGCCTACTCCAAAACACCAGTAAAGGCAATGGGGGACTTAATCTCATTAATGGAAGTAGTTCGGAAAGATTTATATAAAATAAACATACCAATGTTTATTTTATCCTCTACTATTGATCACGTCGTACCACCAGAAAACTCAAAAGAAATATATAACGCGATAAGCTCAGTAGATAAAACGTTTTTTTTCTTGAAAAATAGTTATCATGTTGCCACATTGGATAATGATAAAGAGTTAATTGCTGATGAATGTATCCGCTTTATTCAAAAACATACGAATAGTGAATAGGTTAAAGGGACAGCCAATAAGAGGTATGTCCCTATACATATACTTATCCCATATAATATCTCCTCAAAAGATAAAATTTTCACAAATAATTCAAAAGTCTACAATTTATCTACTCTTTTTGTTGATATGTTCGATATTTAACAATAAAATTAAGACATAAGCAAAATATTTATTTACACCGAAGAATGAGAACGCTTTATTTATCTGCTTATCATAATGAGTAAAGGTGGTAACTACTGTATGAAACTTGAAGGGAAAGTAGCAATCGTTACAGGCGCAGCTTCAGGAATGGGAAGAGCAATTGCACAGCTTTTTGCAAAAGAGGGAGCAAAAGTCGTCGTTGCTGATCTTAATAAAGAAGGTGCAGAAAAAGTAGCACAAGAAATCACTATAAGTGGTGGATTTGCAACAGCTCTCGAAGTTAACGTGGCAAAATTAATCGACGTTGAAAATATGATTGATAAAGCAGTTCAAGAATACGGCACACTTGATATATTAGTAAACAATGCCGGTATAATGGATGGGTTTGAACCGGTAGCTGATATAACAGATGAAAAATGGGATTTGATTTTTGATGTAAATACGAAGGGTGTTATGCGTGCAATGCGTAAAGCCATTCCAATTTTCTTAGAAAGAGGAAAAGGAAATATAATAAATATCGCATCAACAGGTGGGTTAAATGGTGCTCATGCGGGTGCCGCTTATGGTGCATCAAAACATGCAGTAGTTGGTTTAACAAAAAACACTGGCTTTATGTATGCGAAAGAGGGTATTCGGTGTAATGCCATCGCACCAGGGGCTGTAAATACAAATATTTCAACATCAATGACAAATGTAAATCAATTTGGTTTAAGTCGTGCAGGATTAGCTCACGCAGTTACGCCACACGCTGGAGAACCAGAAGAAATTGCTCAAGCAGCACTATTTTTAGCCTCTGATGAAGCAAGCTTTGTCAATGGTGTCGTCCTAGTTGTTGATGGTGGCTGGACATCTGCATTCTAATGAAAATAATAACTTATATAGGCGATGCTTACATTACTATGTGTCGCTTTTTTTGATTAAAATGGAAGTATGAATGACATATGAAACTCCTAACACACAGGTTCAATTACGTCTATGCCTGCATCTTGTGGCCCATCCGCCTGAGTTGTCATTTCTCTAATCTTGAATTTTTTGAAAAAAGGATTGACATTTACCGAAATTGTATACATAATAGATATTAAAATATTCGAACGGTTAACGAAGGAATAGTATGTAGAACTTGATATGTTAGAGAGCAGAATCCGAGGGCTGAAAGATTCTGTCATAATCAACCTACAGAACCTACCTTCTGAGTCCCATAGCAAAACTATGGGCGCAATTCGCGTTAAAGATGAAAGTGGAGTGTTATGTATGCACTCAATAAAGGTGGTACCGCGGAAGATTAGCTCTTTCGTCCTGTTTAACTAGCAGGACGGAAGGGCTTTTTATTTTATCCAAATCTAAAATTGTAAGAGGGATGAGCATGTCTAAAGAGCGTATTGTAGTTAAAATTGGAAGTAGTTCATTAACAAATGAAAAAGGTGAAATTGACCAAGACAAACTAGCTGATCATGTTGATGCAATTGCAAAATTAATTTCTTGCGGTCATGAGCTTGTACTTGTCTCATCAGGTGCGGTTGCTGCGGGATTTAAAAAATTAGGATATCCGACAAGACCAGTTACACTAAAAGGAAAACAAGCTGCTGCAAGTGTTGGGCAAAGTTTATTAATTCAATCCTATATGGGAAAATTTAGCCAATATGGAATAACAGCCGGGCAAATTCTATTGACTCGTTCTGATTTTACAAATCATAACCGGTACCGTAATGCTTATGCAACGTTATCGGAACTAATAGAAAGAGGAATATTACCAATAATTAATGAAAATGACACTGTATCCATCGATGAATTGACTTTTGGTGACAATGATATGCTCTCGAGTCTCGTTAGTGGGCTCATTCATGCCGATCGTTTAATCATCTTAACTGATATTAACGGTATATATGATGGCAATCCACGGATAAATTTCAATGCCAAGAAGTATAACTTTTTAGAAGAGATTCCTGAACACTTAATAAATGCAGCTGATTCCACAGGCTCAAAAGTCGGAACGGGTGGAATGAAATCGAAATTAATCGCGGCAAAAACAGCCCTTTCCCTAGGCGTCTCTATTTTTATTGGAACTGGCAATGGAGTCAATAAGTTAACCGAAATAATTGATGGCAAAGGGGACGGGACATATATTTCAAATCGTTCCAGTCATGCACTAAATACAAAAAAACAATGGATTGCTCTTCACTCAGAATCTCGTGGAAAAATCCACGTTGATGAAGGGGCAATGGAAGCGATTCTTTATAATGGTAAAAGTCTACTCTCAGCCGGTGTTTATAAGGTTAATGGTACTTTTGAGCGTGGGGACGTTGTGGAAGTGGTTGGAAATAAAGGCATTATTGGTAAAGGAGAGGTTAGTTGTTCTTCTGAAGATTTAAATCGATTCTTATTTGATAAAGCGAATCAAGGTGAACATTTTCAAGAATTATCACTGGAAGTCATTCATCGAAATAATTGGGTAAAAGCAAGAAAAGTAAGGAGATAACGGCTGTGAAATAGGGACAAAAACGATATCGTAAAATGCCCGATAATATAAATCAATATAATTTTAGGCTGAAAAGGATGTTCATAAACAAATAGACGAGGGAGGAAGGAAAGTGGAAATGGTCATTCAAAATGAGGTAGTAAAAAAAGGAAAAGTTGCGAAACAGGTAAGCTATGAAATGACACGTCTTACAACTCAGCAAAAAGACGATGCGTTAAAACAAATTGCAATTCAATTACAAGAAGACGAAGAGATCCTACTATTAGAAAATCAAAAAGATCTAGAAGTGGGGAAGGCTAACGGATTACCATCCGCAATACTTGATCGGATTATGTTGAATCGAGATCGAATTCAAGGGATGATAGAGGGAATTCATCAGGTTATACAATTACAAGATCCAATCGGTGAAGTGCTTGAAACGATTGAGAAAGAAAACGGGCTTTATATTGAAAGAAAAAGAGTACCTATTGGTGTCATTGGTATGATCTATGAAGCTCGACCAAATGTAACAGTTGATGCAGCAACGTTAGCGTTAAAAACCGGGAATGCAATTCTTTTAAGAGGAAGTTCTTCTGCTAAATATTCGAACATTGCACTTGTAGAATCAATCCACCGTGCTTTAGCACAAACACAAGTTCCACAGAAAGCAGTTCAATTAATTGAAGATACTTCTCGAGAGACAGCAAAGTCATTCTTCCGCTTAAATGAATATTTAGATGTATTAATTCCTCGAGGTGGGAAAAATTTAATTCAAACCGTTGTTAAAGAAGCAACTGTTCCAGTAATTGAAACAGGAGCAGGGAATTGTCACATCTATATTGATCAGTCTGCAAGTTTTTCTATGGCAAAAGATATTGTTTTAAATGCAAAACTACAACGACCATCTGTATGTAATGCGGTTGAATCACTATTAATCAATCAAGAATGGTTTAAACAACATGGACTTAATTTGCTAGAAGAGTTACATGCACATCAAGTAGAAATCTATGGGGATGAACATGTTTGTCAAGTTTTCTCGGAAGCAAACGTAGCAACAGTGGATGATTGGTATGAAGAGTATTTACGTTTAGCAATGAGTGTAAAATTAGTAGAGAGTGTTGATGAGGCAGTTAATCATATTCATACGTATGGAACAAAACATTCGGAAGCGATTATTACAGAGAATGATAAAAATGCCGAATTTTTCTTACTTAATGTTGATGCGGCAGCAGTATACTATAATGCGTCTACTCGATTTACTGATGGGTTTGAGTTCGGTTATGGGGCAGAGATTGGGATTAGTACACAGAAACTTCATGCCCGTGGACCAATGGGATTAAATGCATTAACTTCAAGTAAATTTATTATTAATGGAAATGGACAAATTAGAAAATAATCTAAAGCAGGATTTATTCTTAATTCTTTATGGAATTTCGAATAAATCCTTTTCTGTAGTATTGTGATATAATTAGCAATTTTATATAAAAGTATTGTATAATGGGATTGTTAATATTTTTACATATTTTCATAGAATACGAGGAGGAATAGTTATGTTTGAATTAAATGGAAAAGTCGCAATTGTTACTGGTGGGGCATCTGGTATTGGGTTAGCAACAGTGAAGGCATTTTTAGAAAAAGGGGCAAAAGTTGTCTTTGCTGATTACAATGAAGCAGGTGGGCTAGAAGTAGAAAAAGACTTGAAAGAACAATTCGATCATGTGATTTTTAAACATGTGGATGTTTCTGATGAAAAATCGGTAGAAAAGTTAGTCGCTTCAACAGTAGAGACTTTTGGTCGTTTAGATATTATGGTAAATAACGCAGGTGTTGGGATTTTAAAACAATCACATGAATTAACAGATGAAGAATATAAAAGAGTAATTTCAATCAATCAAGATGGTGTATTTTACGGGTGTAAATATGCAATTACTGAAATGTTAAAAACAGGTGGAGGTTCAATTGTTAATACAGCATCTATTCTAGGTTCTGTTGGAGAAGCGGGTGCAATGGCATACAATGCAAGTAAAGGTGCTGTTAACCTTATGACGAAATCATTAGCGGTGGAATATGCAAGTCGAGGAATTCGTGTAAATGCTGTTGCCCCTGGGTATGTAGACTCGGGTATGGTTAATAAAGAGGCATTAGGTGATTTCTATGATGGATTAGTCTCACGTCATCCAATTGGTCGTTTAGGAAAATCAGAAGAAATTGCTCATGCGATCGTGTTCCTTTGTGAAAATGAATTTGTAACTGGCATAACAGTTCTCGTGGATGGTGGCTACACAGCACAATAATAATATGAAAAGCTTGGATTTGAATTTCGGATTCAGGCTTTTTTGGCTAATTGGAAAGGTTGAATTTTCAAATTTCTACTTTCCTAAGCATAAGTGCAAAAGAAAAACTTCGGCAGCATTCCATCAAAACCGAAAAACTCTCTTTCTAGTCGGCAAACTACGGCTCTCGCTTCAACAAGACTTGCGCCCTAAGTTTTCTTTACATCCGTTATTTTTCCTAATGAGCACGTCTTTTGACATGGACGAGCATATATTTTTTCATCTGCACAGAAGAAATGAGTCATATGATTAATGAAAATTAAACTTTCTTTTAAAAAATTATTATATTTTGCAACTTTTTTGACACCCATTCGTTATTATTAAAGTATAGACGAAGAGTCTCGAAAGGGTGGTTCGATGAAAAAGTGGTGTTTTATTACGTTAATTATTAGTTTATTAATCATTACTGGTTGTAGTAACGATAAAAATGGCAGTCAATCTTCAAAATCATCTGATATTCGTACAACTGAAAATCTATCAGGTAACTTTTCAGCAGGGGAAACAGAAAATGAGATGAAAGATGCCAAAGATGAGGGACAAAAAGAGAAAACAGATACGGTAGAGAAAGCTGTAAAAAGTGAAGAAACTAGAAAAATTATCTACAACGCATATTTACATATTCAAGTAAAAGATTATCAAAAGTCATTAGATAGGATTATTGAATACGTTGAAAAATATAATGGGTACGTAGTCGATTCCATGATGTCACAAAATCTAGATCATGCGAATTTATACGGTGAAATAACAGTAAGAGTACCCCAAGATAAATTTCGAGAATTTCTCACTTTAGTTGAAAAAGGGAGTAGCAAAGTAATTGACCGTTCCATTACCGGGCTAGATGTGACAGAGGAATATGTCGACTTACAGTCACGTTTAAAATCCAAGCGTGTGGTTGAAAATCGTTTACTTGCTTTTATGGAGGAAGCAACGAAAACGGAAGATCTCCTTTCGATCTCAAAAGATTTAGCAACAGTACAAGAAGAAATTGAAACCATTGTCGGTCGGATGAACTATTTGCAAAACCAAGCGGACTTGGCAACCGTAACAATCTCATTAGAAGAAAAGAACGTGAAAGTAGGATCGATAGGAAACGATCAGTTAAATACATGGGAAATGACGAAAGACCAATTTAAGAAAAGTATTAACTTTTTAATTGTGACATTTTCAAGCATGATTGTGTTTTTAGTAGGAAATTTACCAGTTTTAATTCTAATTAGTTTGTTAATACTTGCAATGATTCTTATAATAAAACGAAGAAAAGGTAAAAATAATCGTCATTAACGAAATTAGTTTAATAATGATAAATAGGTAATTCTGTTAGTCATGAAATGGATGTTAAGAAATTTACGGAAAGGAAAACCCCAAATAGTTGGTTTAACAATATTTTGGGGTTTACATTGTATTTAGAATTAGCATATTAGATCAAAAAAACAATCTAGCTCATTTTTTTCATTAAGGTTTGGACAAGCTCTATTTCTTCTGTCAGTTTGGAAAGTGCTTCTTCAGCACCTGCACGATCACCTTGGTTATATAAATCGATTGCTTGTTTTGTTAAATCATGAACGGCTTTATGTGGTTCCTCAATTTGCTTAAATGTACTTGAATTTTTTACATGTTCCGGTAAATCACTATAGTACCATTGACCGAGTAAACAATCTTTATGGGAGGTTACCTCTTCTGGTTTAATATGTTCAATTCCAAGAATAACGTTATAAACTTTCCATTTCCACATAAGCATATCGGTTTCTGTTACTTTGACGATATCTTCGTATTCTAAGTATAAGTTCAAATCTAGGAAGGATTGACGGAAATTTTCCATATAATTACTTAGTTCAAGCACAAGTTTCCCAGTCTCTTTTGAAAGCTCTTGTGTTTGAAAACTTTGTTCAAAGATCGTGTTAATGCGATTAGCAATATCTTGCGTTGCAGTAGCCTGTTGTTCACCCATTTCAGCAATTTGAACATTAGAGCTATTGATAGACTCGATACTTTCAACAATGTCAATTAATGCTGATTTTGCATGTTCTGACCCTGTCACACTTTTCTCCATTAAGTCAGTTGTTTCTTTAATTTCTTCTGTGACGATATGGGCAACGTTATGAAGTTCATCTAAGCTTAAGGAGATTTGGCTAATTTGCTCATTTGTATGTTCTGATAATTTACGAACTTCTTCGGCAACAACAGAAAACCCTTTTCCGTGTTCACCGGCACGAGCTGCTTCAATACTAGCATTTAGAGCTAATAAATTTGTTTGGTCAGCAATCTCCTTAATAATTGTAATCACTTCTTCAGTTTGGGCAATTTCTTGTTCTAATTGTGAAACTTTATTAATAACAGTATCGTATACTTTACCAAGCTTTTGAATATCAATAAGAGTTTCAGTTATAACCTCTTGACTTTTAACAGCAAAGTTACGGGCTTGAGTCGTACCTTGTGCTACATTTTGAATAGTTGACGCTACTTCCTCGATTGATGCATGCATTTCCTCCGTATTTGCTGTTAAACTATGAATTTCATCCATTTGATTTTCCATACTATAAATTAATTTTTTCGTTGTATCGATGTCTGTTAAATGATTTAACATATGTGTTACATTAAAAAGTAATTGCTTATTTGTATTTTCAAAATAAGATTGTTCAATTAATTGAAGATCGTACGTTGCAAGCTTTTCAATAGCTAAGACAGTATGTATCATGAGTTCCGGCCGTTTGTATAATTTTTCCATGACGATTGTAACGATGTGTTGGATGAATAATTGATAAGCGGGGATAAAATATTCGGGCGTTACATGTAGTTGACTCTGTAATCGACCGATAGCAAGTCTTGATTCAATATATGATTGATCAATAATTCCACGGAAGAATTGATTCATATAGTTAGACAAATTTTGTTTGAATTGGTTTTTGCTAATTTTTTCGATATATTGTTCAATTACTGGACTTGAACAAAAATGATTGGTTATTCGTTCTAAGATATCTTCTCTAAATGGTTCGATTAATTTGACCGCTTTTTGTATGTACACTAACGTTTGTTGCTGTAAGCCTATGAATTGCAAACGATTTTTCGCACGATTATTAACTTGATTGATATCGTTTGATTCCCTTGATTGGAGAAATTCTTTCCAAGAAAGATGTTTAAATGATATTAGTCCCATAATTATGTACTCCTTCTACGATTGTTTTTAGTCTAGTATAAGTATACAAAAGAATCTTCGACTTTTTGCTAACAAATATAACAATTCTATATCAATTGGTTAAGGAATATAAATTATTTTTTATAAAATGTTGAGAATGTGTTGACATACTATCTGTATTAATCATATAATACGATTAACAAATGTACTAAATAGTTAATACTTTTTTACTACTAATGTATTAATCGTTTAATACAGTAACAAGTAAGTAATTAAAGCTATATTGTGTTACGGAAAGAACACTCGAACGTATTTGATTGAGCTTGGTAAACTGGATTTTTTTCTCTTTTGTGTACCAAGGAATTAATACAGATGATACAAAGGCTTTCTAATATTTTACAAAATGTTTTAGGAGATGGGTCTATGAATGTGAAATTTAATAATCGTGATCCCGTATATGTTCAAGTCATTCAACATTTTAAAGAGCAAATAGCAAAAGGTTATTATGAACCGGGACAAGAAATTCCATCGAGACGAGAATTAGCTAATCAATTGAAAATTAATCCGAATACGGCGCAGAGAGCGTATAAAGAAATGGAGGAACAAGGGTTGATTTTTACAGAGGGGAATTTACCGAGTCGAATTACAAAGGATGAGCAAGTGTTAAAAGGGGTAAGAAACGAGTTGATAATGGAAGCGGTGGAAACATTTGTTACGTCAGTTCGGACGATAAATGTACCATTAGAAGAAGTGATAAGTTTAGTTAAAGAAAATTATGAAAAAGGAGAAATGAAAAGGAGGGATTCCCATGATTGAAGTAATGAATGTAACGAAAAAGTTTGGAAGAAAACAAGTGTTAAAAGGGGTTTCCTTTACAGCTAATAAAGGGGAAATTACTTGTTTAATAGGAATCAATGGTGTTGGTAAAACAACGATTATGAAAGCTATTATGGGACTAACGCCAATAAATAGTGGACAAATTTTTATCGATGGCAATAAGATAACGAAAGATAGCTATGAAAAAATCACGTTTATACCAGATACAATTACGATGTTACCACAAATGAGGATACGAGATGCGTTTACGTTTATGGCTGATTTTTATCAAAGTTGGAATGAAAAACGGGCAAAAGAATTATTAGAATTTTTTAAGCTAAGTGAAGCAGATCGAATTAGTGAATTATCAAAAGGGAACACAGCTAAAGTGAATATGCTCTTAGGCCTTGCACTCGACGTTGATTATTTGTTAATGGATGAGCCATTTTCAGGAATTGATATTTTTAGCCGTGAACAAATCGCAAATGTATTTACAAGTCACTTAATCGAAGACCGTGGTGTTATTATAACAACACATGAAATTAATGATATTGAACATCTGATAGATAAGGCAATTTTACTAGATAATGGAGTTGTTTTAAAAGAATTTAACGTAGAGGAAATCCGAGAAATTGAAGGCAAATCCGTTATTGATGTGATGCGGGAGGTGTATGTGAAATGAAACGTTATTTAAAACTAGTGAACTTTGAATTTAATCGTTTTTTAAAACTATATCTCGTTTTAATTGGAGTAGCCATCAGTATGCAAATCATCTCTTTATTCTCAATATCCAGACAGTATTTAAGAGATGTAAAATACATGATGGAAGAAGAATTGATGTCGAAGGAAAAATATATAGATCAGTTTGGGACATTATCAATGGGTCATGTCGTTCAATCTACATGGTTTTTAAGTTCCATCGTTATCTGTGTTGTTGTATTACTCATATATGTATTTTTTATATGGTATCGGGATTGGTTAGGGAAAAACACATTTGCCTATCGTTTACTCATGCTCCCAACCGCAAGATTAAATGTCTATATCGCGAAAGTAACAACGATTTTAATTTTTCTATTCGGTCTTGTTGCATTACAAATATTTTTGCTACCAATCGAAAGTCAAATTTTAAAATGGTTAGTTCCAAGTGATTTTTTAACAGATACTGCAATTAATGAACTCGTTCGATACGGTTATTTAATCGTTTTTTATCCGAATTCCGTTTTCCAATTGTTTGTATACTACGGAACTGGAATTGCATCATTATTTGTTGTATTCACAGCGATATTGTTTGAAAGATGCTACCGTTTAAAGGGAATCCTTTTTGCAGTTTTATATGTGATTGCTTCAGGAATTGTTTTTTTTGCTCCTGTATTAATCGATACATTTCTATTAGATTTTTATTTCTTTAGTTATGAACTATTCATGTTAGAGGTATTCGCAGGAATTATTGTAATCATCGGGGCCACATGGATTGGTAATTACTTATTGAATAATAAAATTAGGGTATGATGGGAGGTTTGGTGATGAAGCGTTATTGGAAAATTATCTTCGTATTACTATTTACCGTTGTAACTATTGGGATATTTTATATACAGTTAGGAGTTTCCTCAAGTAAATATCCACAATTTGAGTTTAAAAAAATTAGTGGCGATGAGAAAGAAGTGGAGGATTTAATATTTCATATTGATTATACAGTTGGTGATTTGTATTATCCTCTTCAAGTTCGAAATGGTATAACTTCAAGTTACAAGGATTTGAACTTTTTTGAAGAAGTGACACGGGATCAACCAGGTTTTGAACATTTAATGAAATTGGATAAAAGTTTCCTACGAAGAAAAACATTAGATGAGAATAACTTTTATGAAGATAAAAATCAAGTAATTTATACGGATATTAAAACAAAAAATATAGAAAATATGGAATTTATTGCTGAAGTCGGTACCTTAAATAAAAAAACAAAAGATAAAACATACTTTGAGATTGATGTTCCAGAAAAGGGAATGTATGATTGGATTCGAGTTTATGATGTTCAATATACTCATGGCAAAGTGAAAGTTTTAACGAACGCCTATAATGTGGATGGACAAGAAGAAGTAATTGTATATACCATTGATTTAGATAAAGAGAAAATTGCTGATAAACAAGTATTATTAAAAGACAAAACAACAAGCGAATCTCTCTCGAGTAGTATTTATATTAATAATGAAGAATACTCTATGGAGCCGAGCAAATACGCATTAATTGTCTCGCAGCAATATGAAGATAAAAATGTAGAAGATGATAAAGAAGCTGAATTAATATCGACGGAAGGAAAGATTTATCATTATGACACTGGAGAATTAACTGATATAAAACCGAAAGAAAAAGAAGCAACATGGTTGGAATCCGCTTCGATTTATGGTTCTACTGTGTTTACACAAAAACAAACAGAGAAAGAATTGGAAATTTACCCATACAATATAGAAACTGATCAATGGGGTGATAAAATTATCTTTAATGTTCCACATTATAAAGATAAGGAAGAAATTCAATCAAATCAACCTTTCATTACATTAAAGCAAGGGAAAATCTATATCATTAATACAACGGATAATAAGTATTCTCTCTATATTGGTGATCTTTCTACCGGAGATTCTTTATATGAAGGGAAAATTTTAATAAAAGCTGGTAAGAAAGAAAAGAAGGATTATGAAGTTTACTTTAATCTCATTCAATAGTAATTTATTCTGCAGGAATCTAGTTTTCAAGGATTCCTGTTTTTTTATGTCGTATAGGTTTGAACATTTTAAAATTGAAATGAATTTGGCTGAACTATTCCATAGAAATAACTACCGCACACAGGCGATTCATAAATTTGTATTCTATATCTATGTACACTTGTATTATGTAAGAACTTATCACATAATAAAGTGATACGAAATTAATGAAAAGGATGGTTTTATATGGAAATAAAGGATTATCATGTAGAAAAATTAGAAGATCCTACAGGGATTTTAGTAGGTGATCGTTATGAATTTATATTAGATATTGACGTTGATGAAGATGATGAATTATATTCAGATAACGGATTATATATTAAATTAATCATGGCTGTTGATAAGGAAACAACAAGAATTGTTCAATATCAGATTTATGAACGGACAACCGATATATATCTTGATTTTGCGTTAGATGAAGAGGAAGAAGAAATGATTCTAGAGTTTTGTAAGGAAAAAATTGTTTAATCATTTAACTTAAAGTTGTGAAGTCATGAATGTTCCGTTCATGAGGAAGAATCAATGACGCCGTTCAATGCTACTAATTTTTATTACTTTCAAACAGTGACGGGCAAGCTGTTGGAAGTAATTGGGTTGTTAGCTGTACTTTGTATGTATGAATTTTTCCGAATTGGAAAGAGTATTCATATAATGATTAAAGGGGTGGCAAAAATGAAGGATACTTCACAATTTGTTCATGATATTCAAGAAAAGCAACGTAAAGATTTGAAAAATAAAAAGCGACAAGGCGATAACAATCCTGATGAGAAATTGCCGAATCATAAACATTAAATTAGGAAATCCCCTACATATATTTTGCAGGGGATTTTCACTTGGTTATCAGGAAAGTAGAAATTTTTACTTTCCGATACACTTATATGCTCTAAGGAAAGTTACAGCTGCATGACATTAAAGCCGAAAAACTCTCTTTTCGATGAACTCTAGTCTCTTTGGTTGCTTAAGGTACAACCCTTAAGTTTTCTTTAGAAAGTATGATTAATTTACTTTTTTCGCCCCTTGCCAATACATTTGGCGCAATCGATATTTCTGTAATTTTCCTGTTGCGGTTTTTGGTAAAGAATCGACAAACTCAACAGATTTCGGTGCTTTGAAGTGGGCCATGTTATTTCTACAATAATCAATCATTTCTTGTTCCGTTACACGAGCTTCTGGCTGTAAAACAATAATCGCTTTTGGGACTTCTCCCCATTTTTCATCTGGAACTGCAATGACTGCGACCTCAAGTACATCCGGATGTTTATAAATAACTCCTTCGACTTCAGTAGAAGAGACATTTTCCCCACCAGAAATGATAATATCTTTGGCGCGATCACGTATCTCAATATAACCATCTGGATGAGTAACAGCTAAATCGCCAGTATGAAACCAGCCATCAACAATCGCTTCACTCGTTTTATCTTGTTCTTTGTAATAGCCTTTCATAACAACATTTCCACGTGTAATAATTTCACCTAATTCTTCTCCGTTCCAGGCAACTTCTTCTCCGTTTGGACGAATTACTTTTGTTTCGCCGTTAAAAGCTAATTCAATTCCTTGGCGTGCTTTAATAGCTGCTTGATCATCCATCGACTTTTCGTTAAATGCACTTCTCCACTCACAATATAATATAAATGGTGATGTTTCAGTTAATCCATAAACATGGATAATTTGTAAATTTAGTCTCTCCTGTGCTTTTTGAATTAAAGCGGCGGCAGGGGGAGAACCAGCAACAACCATTCTTCGTTTCGTATCGAGTTTTGCCTCTTTTGCTGCAGGATGGTTTACGAGCATATTGACAACGGTTGGAGCACCACATAGTAACGTAATTCCAAGTTCCGCAAATAGATTCAAAATTAATGGTGGATCTATTTTTCGTAAGCAAACATGTGTAGCACCAGCAGCTGTTATGGCCCAAACGCCACCCCAACCGTTTGAGTGGAACATCGGCAATGTATGTAAATACACATCATCATGATTAACGCCTAAATGATACAAAAAATCTGCGGCATTTAAATAATTCCCTCGATGTGTTTGCATAACACCTTTAGGCCGGGAAGTTGTTCCACTTGTGTAGTTTATAGTTAATAATTGCATTTCATCAAATTCTATAGAGGGAAGTTGAACATGGTCCGTATCACCAATAAATTGTTCGTAATCGACGCTTTTTAATGTCGTTTCAAACCCTTTCACAGAGACGATAACGATTTTCTCAACATGAATTTGATTAATAATCTTTTCAATTGATGGGGCAAACTCTGCATCCAATATTAATAATTTTGCATCACTATGGTTAATAATATATTCCATATCTGCTGGAGAAATCCGGTAGTTCAACGGGACCATAACCGCACCTAATTGACAAATACCATAAAAACATTCGAGCATGTAATGTGTGTTTGGTAGCATAACAGCAACATGATCACCCATTTTAATTCCTGCTTGATGAAGTGCTTTTGAGAGCAAATAGGTACGCTCTGCAAACTCTCTGTAAGTGAATCTTTTTTCTCCATCAATCACGGCAACTTTATTAGGATAGTATTTAACAGCTCTTCTTTTCCAATCTAATGGTGTCAACGGTATAAACAATCGTACCAGCTCCTTTGCTAGTTTTAATATTTTGAAATTTTATGTTACTAATAAATATGCATACATGACTAAAAGTATGTTGGCTATTTTCATCGAATTCTAGAAATCTATTAAATGTTTAGAATATTTATCTTTCGGAAAATTTCGGATTATAGAAGTATAACCCACAATATGGAAGATTTTTGTTAATATGGAAATGAAGATGTTTTTTTAAGATGTATCATAGACATAAATTTTTCATTATACGTCACATTAATAATAGGAATAATTACTGATATAAGGAGTGGAACTTTTGAAAATTATCGTAAGTAAAAACGCCCTTGACTGGTTCAAGAATTCAATGGATTTAAAAAAAGGGGATAAAGTGAAGTTTTATAGTCAAATATATGGAAGTAGTCCTGTGCAAAAAGGCTATGCCCTCGGTTTTACAAAAGATAATGAACCAATCGATATGAGAGTACATACAGAAATGGAAGGTATCGATTTTTATGTGGAAGCGACGGATATTTGGTTTTTTGACGGTCATGATTTACATGTAGATTATGACCCGAATGATGATGAATTAAAGTTTGATTATGTTAAAGAATAGTGATGTTGTAATAATGTGAAGGTAATGGAAGATCAGGTTAATGATAATATAATTAATTATTTTTGCATGAAAAGTCTTGTCTACGTAGTGTGGATAAGACTTTTTTAGCGTATAGGAAAGTATAAATTCTCAAATTTCTACTTTCCTATACCCGTAAGCGCACAATAAAGATTTCGGTAGCATTATTTCAAAACTGCAAACTCTCTTTCCGTTCGGGGAACTCTAGTCTCTTTGGTTGCCTAAAGGCTCGAGCTCCGAGTTTTCTTTACTTTTATATCGGCGTATGTTAATGAACGAATCAATTCGTAATTCTTGCGGTGCAACAGTTCGATTTGTATAATGGTGGCGGATTATAAAATATTGACAACGAGGGTTGACCATGAAGATAAAAAACACATCTGATAAAACTGAACATAAAAAAAGGCGTCAACCGGACGCTTATGTTATTTTATTTTCAGTATTATTATTCGCAGCACTATTAACGTATATCATTCCAGCTGGATCTTTTCAACGAGAGACGACAGCTAATGGAGTTTCCATTATTGTACCAAATAGTTTTGATTGGATTGAACAACATCCAACCCATTTTTTTGATATTTTCACTGCAATTCAACAAGGACTAATTGAATCGGCAGATATGATTTTTCTCGTTATTATCATTGGTGGTACTTTTTCTGTTATCGAAAGTACAGGTGCAATAGATTCGTTAATTATGAAGACGATTGAAAGGACAAAGAATAAGGAATGGTTATTGATTGCCATTGTTATTAGTCTTTTATCATTTTTAGGCGGTCTAGGTATTTTAAGCATTTCGGTTATTGCCTTTATTCCAATTGGTATAAGCTTAGCACGTGCGATGAAAATGGATGCAATGGTTGGTGTGGCGATTATGTATTTAGGAGCTTATTCAGGTTTTGCTATCGGTTTTATGGATCCGATTCGGACAGGATTTGCTCAAAAAATTGCCCAAATACCAATTTTTTCTGGCCTTTATTATCGATTACTTATTTACTTTATGATTGTTTTTGTAACGATTTTATATGTTGTTTGGTATGCAAATCGAGTGAAAAAAGATTCAGGAAAGAGTATTTTAGGGGATCATTTATTTCCAAAGGCAGGAGAACAGGAAGGGGATTTCGGGTCAGGAAAGTTAACTATCTCACAAATCGGTGTTTTAATGGTGCTATTAATCGGAATTGGGATTTATATTTATGGCACATTTCAGTGGAAGTGGTCAACGAATGAGCTTGCTGCTGTTTTTATTATGATTGCTATTGGCACAGGGCTTATTGACCGTATGGGAGCAAATGAAATCGTGCAACGGTTTATTCAAGGCTGTAAAAATATTTTTTATGGTGCAGCAATTATCGGCCTAGCAAGAGCAATCGTTATTGTCATGCAAAATGGGTTGATTATTGATACGATTGTTCAAGGCATTTACAAAGTTATCGAGCCATTTTCGAATGTTGCTGGTGCCATTGCACTATTAATTGTCAATGGTTTATTTAATTTTATCGTCTCCTCAGGTACGGCTCATGCGGCAATTATGATGCCGATTATGACTCCGCTAGCTGACTTAATGGATATACCGCGACAAGTAGTCGTCCAAGCTTACACAATGGGCGATGGGTTTACGAATATTATTAATCCTTTATCAGGTACTTTAATGGCGATTTTAGCAATTAGTGGTATATCTTGGACAAAATGGCTTAAATTCGCTGGTCCACTTGTTTTAATTTGGTTTGCGATAGGAATTATTTTTATGATTATTGCGGTACTGATGAATTGGGGGCCGATGTGATATTTCCATACGGAAGAGAAACAATGATGTATCCCGACTTTTCTTACAACAGAACTGAGCAAAAGATCTATCTCCGAACAATTAGATAAACTATTACATATTCATTCGGAAAAAACATCACGAAAATGAAATGTAAACCCTTTGACAGAACGAATAAAATATTGTATAGTTCAAATGGCGAACGATTATTAGGTAGATAAATATTATTATTCGTAAATAGAGGTGTTTATAATGGAAAATGTATTTGATTATGAAGATATTCAGCTTATTCCAGCAAAATGTATTGTGAAAAGTAGGAAGGAATGTGATACGACGATTGAATTTGGTGGCCGTACATTTCGGTTACCTGTTGTTCCTGCGAATATGCAAACAATAATTGATGAAAAAATTGCACTCTATTTAGCTGAGAATGGCTATTTTTATATTATGCATCGTTTTCATCCAGAAAAACGGATTGATTTTATAAAAGATATGCAATCCCGTGGCCTATATGCTTCAATAAGTGTAGGTGTTAAAGACGATGAATATGAATTTATTAAACAACTAGCTGCAGAAGAACTTATTCCAGAATATATTACGATTGACATTGCCCATGGTCATTCTGATTTTGTTATTAAAATGATTAAACATATTAAAAAACATCTACCAAAAAGTTTTGTTATTGCTGGAAATGTTGGAACACCAGAGGCAGTTAGAGAACTAGAACATGTCGGAGCTGATGCAACAAAAGTTGGAATCGGACCTGGTAAAGTTTGTATTACAAAGATTAAAACTGGTTTTGGTACAGGAGGATGGCAATTAGCTGCCCTTCGCTGGTGTGCAAAAGCTGCAACAAAGCCAATCATTGCTGATGGAGGTATTCGGACTCACGGGGATATTGCGAAATCCATTCGTTTCGGGGCATCAATGGTTATGATTGGATCTTTATTTGCTGGACACGAAGAATCCCCTGGTGAAACGAAAATCATTGATGGGAAAATGTACAAAGAATATTTTGGATCTGCATCGGAATTTCAAAAAGGAGAAAGACGTAATGTCGAAGGAAAAAAGATGTGGGTTGAATATAAGGGCAAACTACAAGATACATTAACAGAAATGGAAGAAGATCTCCAATCATCAATCTCTTATGCGGGTGGTAATAAATTAAGTGCTCTTCGTAATGTTGATTATGTCGTTGTGAAAAATTCAATTTTTAATGGTGATAAAATTTACTAAAGTACATTTACTATATGAAAAATAGGGGGCGTGGGTTCGTATCCTTACCCCCTAATAAATAGAGAAGACCTATACATTCCCATGAAAAAAATACACAATCGATTTTAGTCTATCAAAGCTTCTTCTACAGGTATATACGTGTAACCTAAATCATTGGCAACAGCTTTAAAAGTTATCCTTCCATTGCAAACATTGACTGCCGATTTTAATGCTTCATTTTGTAAAATAGCTTCCCTTAGTCCTTTATTAGCTAATTGAACAGCATAGGGAATGGTCACATTTGTTAATCCGAAAGTTGCTGTTCGTGGGACGGCACCTGGAATATTTGAAACGGCGTAATGGATGACACCGTGTTTAATAAAAATAGGATCATCATGAGTAGTAGCTTCGTTGATTGTTTCAAAGTTCCCGCCTTGGTCAATGGCAACATCGACAATGACCGATCCTGGTTGCATCGATTCTATCATTTCTTCAGTAACAAGTTTCGGTGCCTTTGCTCCAGGAATGAGAACTGAACCAATAACTAAATCAGAATCACGGACAGATTCTGCAATATTAAATGGGTTCGACATTAATGTTTGAACACGACTACCGAAGATGTCTTCTAACTGCCGTAACCGAATGGCATTGACATCTATGATTGTAACTTCCGCACCAAAACCGAGCGCAATTTTTGCTGCATTTGTTCCGACAACTCCTCCACCAATGACCGTCACTTTTCCTCGTTTCACACCAGGAATTCCACTTAGTAGAATCCCTTTTCCGCCTTCAGATTTCTCTAAATATTGAGCCCCGATTTGAACGGCCATTCGACCTGCTACTTCACTCATTGGAGTCAATAGTGGTAACTGGTTTCCAACTGTTAACGTTTCGTAAGCAAGAGCTGTTACCTTATTCTTAACTAATGCTTTAGCTAATTCCGGTTCTGCTGCTAAATGTAAATATGTAAACAAGATCAAATCTGGACGGAAATATTGATATTCGGAAGGTAATGGTTCTTTGACCTTTAGGATTAAATCAGATTTTTCCCAAACATCGGCTGCGTTTTCTAAAATTTGAGCACCAGCTTGACTATATTCTTTATTTGTAATCGAGCTAGGAATTCCTGCATTTTTCTCAATTAAAACAGTATGACCTGCACGACTTAGTTGAACAACGCCTGCGGGTGTAATAGCGACACGGTTTTCATTGTTTTTAATTTCTTTTGGTATTCCAATAATCATTTTATCAGCCCCCTTATTAAGTTACTTTCCACTCTAAGTAAATATTCATTGATAAAAAACAGGACGTACTTAAATGTATGAGTTTTATATTTTATTTAGTAGTAGTCTCCCTCCTTCTAAAGTGAGGGATGATATTTCCCGATAATTATACTTTATATTGTTTTTATTAGTAAGACAACAAGTATTTAGAAAATATCTTTAATTCAATTTCAATTTATTATTATTAAAAATACAATCCAATAATATTTGGTTTCATCAGGTTATACAATTATCGTTTAAGATTGGGGGAATAAAGACAGGATTTTTTCCTATCTTTACCAAATATTGCATTTATCTATTGGCTAGTGAGAAGCGGTTCTCAATCTAAAACACTTATATTTCGTTAAAAAAGATTGCTGAGTGAGAACAAGGACTTGCTACAGAGAATAATGACTGCCATTTAGCCTATGGTTTAATGAAAGATTCGTCATAAAAAAATCACAAAGAGGGGATATTTTTCTTTTAATTTATATTTACATTCGAATAAAAAGAGAGTAATATAACTTCTGTTTCATTTAGTCGCTGAAACAATTATGTACGGGGGAACCAAATTGAATTGTAAAAATTCAGGGGTGAATCCTTTTTAGGTAGGGCTATTCAATATCCCGAATCCGGCAGCTAACCTCGTAAGCGTCATTGAAAGGGATGGTGGAAGTGTGAAATATCAATAAATCATGTCTACAATAAATTTGTCCTATTGTAGACATTTTTATTTTATGATAATTGGATGAAAATAAATGTTTTCTTTAACATGTTTTTGGGGATTTTATTGAAATGCAATCGTTTTGAGAAGGTGTGATCATTGGTAAATACAGTAAAAAAGCTACTTATAGGAAAACCGTTAAAATCAACAGAATTAGGTGAACAAAAACTTACTAAAACTAAGGCATTAGCCATTCTTTCTTCAGATGCCTTAAGTTCTGTTGCGTATGGACCGGAACAAGTTCTAATTGTACTTGTAACTTTAGGTGCGACTGCTCTTTGGTATTCGCTTCCAATTGCAGTTGGCATACTTATTTTATTAACTGCACTTATTTTATCTTATCGACAAATCATTTTTGCCTATCCACATGGTGGTGGAGCTTATATGGTATCCAGAGAAAATCTAGGTCCTAATTTTGGCCTTGTTGCAGGGGGTTCATTACTTGTTGATTATATATTAACAGTGGCGGTAAGTGTCTCTGCAGGTGCAGATGCAGTTGCATCAGCTTTTCCATTTTTACATGAGCATAAAGTCTTCATTGCGATTTGTTTTGTGCTGCTAATTACGTTACTAAATCTACGTGGGATTACAGAATCAGCTACTGTGTTATCCTATCCTGTTTATTTATTTGCTATTGCTTTGCTTATTTTGATTGGTGTAGGTGTGACGAATATAATGACAGGTGAGGTCCCGACTTATAAACATACTCCGGTTGGTACACCCGTTGCTGGTATTTCTCTATTTTTAATTTTAAAAGCTTTTGCATCAGGAAGTTCTGCACTGACTGGAGTCGAGGCAATATCGAATGCCATACCAAATTTCCGTGATCCAGCTCCCAAAAATGCTGCAAAAACGCTGGCGGCGATGGGTCTCATTTTAGCATTTTTATTTTCAGGGATTACCTTTTTAGCATATTATTATGGAATTGCACCAAGTAGTAAAGAGACCGTTGTTTCTCAAATTGCTTCTCAAACTTTCGGAAGGAATCCGATGTACTTTTTTATCCAAGGAACGACTGCACTAATTTTAGTGCTCGCAGCAAATACTGGTTATTCGGCATTTCCTTTACTTGCCGTAAATCTCGCTAAAGACAAATATTTACCAAGAATGTTTAACAATCGTGGCGATCGATTAGTTTATTCCAATGGTATTGTAACACTTGCTGTTGCAGCTATTATTTTAATTATCGTTTTTCAAGGGAATACGGAAAACTTAATTCCATTGTATGCGGTCGGTGTGTTTATTCCATTTACATTGTCTCAAACAGGAATGATGTTGAAATGGATAAGAGAAATGCCAACAAATTGGTTACCAAAATTTATTATTAATACAGTTGGTGCATTGATTTGTTTTGTTGTTACCCTTATGTTTTTTATAACAAAATTGGCTCAAGTATGGCCGGTATTTATCTTTTTACCAATTACAGTTATTATTTTTCACCAAATTAGAAAACACTATTTGGCAGTAGGCGAACAATTACGAATTAATGAAGCAGTAGAAGATGCACCAATTAATGGAAATGTTGTTGTCGTTCCAGTAGCAGGACTTACAACCGTCGTTGATGCATCGATGAAATACGTACGCTCACTATCACCTGATCAAGTAATTGCCGTGTATGTGGGGTTTGACCGTGAAAGTATCGTCCAATTTGAAAAGAAATGGAAAGAACGCTATCCAGACGTACGAATTGTAACTTTATATTCTTATTACCGAAGCATTATTGGACCACTTTCTAAATTTATTGATCTTATTAACCATAAAGCAAGTGTAGAAAATTACAGTGTAACGGTGATTATTCCACAGTTTATACCGAAAAAAGGTTGGCACTATTTCTTGCATAATCAGTCTAGTCTAATGATTCGCGAATTTCTCTTACACCGGAAAAATGTTGTTGTAAGTACGGTTCCATTCCATTTAAAGAAATAACTATTCCTTACTATGACGCAGGTGACCTATTCCCAAGTGGGGGATAGGTCTTTTTTAGCTAATAGGAAAGTAAAAATCTTCCAATTTCTACTTTCTAATACGTATATGCGCAAAAGGTAGGCTCTAGCAGCTACATCAAAGCTGAAAAACTCGCTTTCTTTTTGGCAAACTCTATACTATTTGGTTGCTTGGAGGCTCTAGCGTCTTGAGCTTTCTTTAATGAAAAAAATAACAATGAAGAATAAAATCCATTCTTGTCCTAATCCATTTGTCCAATACAAACAGGGACCCTTACCATAAGATGAATTATATGATAAAAATATGGGGGTGTCGTTTTGTCAGCACATTATTATTCATTATGTAACAGATATCGAGGGAGAGCGGTACAAATACGTACTCGTGATGGACGATTGCATAGAGGTATAATTGTGGATGTAAAACGTAATAGGGTTTTTATCCGCCCACTTGGTAGACTAAGAAATTTTGGAGGATTTGGTTACGGCTATTATGGTTTTGGAGGATCTGGATTTTTATATGGACTAGCGTTAGGCGCAATTGTATCATTGGTGGCTATTCCATTCTTTTTCTGGTAAATGTTTTATAAAAGGGATGATAAATATATCTAATATTTGAATTGTTTATGTAACATATCAACTGACGTCATAAAAATATAATTTATGATTATTCCGATGAACTGTTATTTTGACCGTTTGCCTTAGAAAATGCATATCATATATCGAATTCCTAAAAGTATATAAAATTATTTACGTGGGGAGACATATGATATGGCAGTAATACGAACAGACTTATGGCTTGAGGAACATGATGAAAATCCATCAGAAATCTTCACTAAACTTGAAAGTTATTTTCCAAATGCATCAGCAGTAGAAATTGCAAGTTACTTAACATGGCATGGTATGTTTCGTGAGCCAATAAATAATCAAGATAAAATGATCAAACAATTTAAAGAAAGAAAAGATTTTTGGCAGTTGATACAAAAGGAAGAACAAATACTCATGAAACTATGGGATGGACCAAATATTCCCATCTTTATATTTCCAGCTGACAGAAAGAATCCAAAAATAATGAAAGAACAAAATGGAAAATCAGGTATTGCTTTTAAGGATAAATTATTTTTATTCCTAGCCAATGACAATAGCAATAGTGAAATTAAGGCATTATTTACACATGAGTATAACCATGTTTGTCGTTTAGCCCATTACGACAAAAAGGAAGAAGAGTTTGTACTACTTGATACGATTATTCTTGAAGGTTTAGCGGAAAATGCAGTTCGAGAATTAAGAGGGGAAGAGGATTTAGCCAAATGGACGTCATACTATACAAGTGAACAGTTAAAGCGAATGTGGTGGCGTTATATATTCCCTAGTAGAGATATTCCGAAATCACACCGGAAACATAATGAACTTCTTTATGGGCTACGCCTATTACCAAAGAAGTTGGGTTATGCAGTAGGATATTATTTAGTAAAAGAATATATTGATCAGAATCATGTAAGGAGTACAGATCTGTTATCACTTCCGTCTGAAACGATTGCACAAATTGATAAACGTTTGATTCTAAATTAATAAGCTTTCTAAAAAACCCGACGTTTTGTTCGGGTTTTATATTTGAGCGCGCCCAGCAAGCCGTTAATTGCTAGTTGGTGAAAGTCCAACCTGAGTAAGTGCTAAGACGCTCAGTATCTGACAGGCAGCTGGTGGAGAAATCAATCCTAAGGTTGAAGCTCTCTGACAAAGTAACTCAAAGTTGAGTGCGAGCAACCTAGCAGGTCGTAACATAAAGTGAATCCTGCCACCTCTTGTATTTCGCAAGTGAAAAGTGAGCCATTTCGCAATTTAATTTTGAGCCACCTCGAATTTATTTAAATTCATCCAAGCCTTTGTTTCTTTCATTCTAAAAGATGGCCCATTCATATTAATAACATGTGACTTATGTGTAAGCCGATCCGTTAAGGCAGCTGTTAAAACTGGATCATGAAAGATTTCTTGCCATTTTAAAAATGGTAAATTGCTTGTAATGATTGTAGACTTTCTCCCTGCACGTAATGATAAATGCGTAAATAATAGTTCTGCTCCTTCTTTATCAAATGAGATATATCCAAGTTCATCAATGATTACTAAATCATATCTTTCAAATTTCAATTCAAATGAGCGAAGAGTTCTTTCAGATTTGTATTCTTTAAGTTGATTAATTAGAGATGGTACTGTCGCAAAGAAGACTTTATATCCAGCTAAACAGGCTTCTATACCGAGTGCTATAGAAATGTGCGACTTCCCCGTACCGGGTGAACCTGTAAAAATCACATTTTGTCCTTCTTCAATAAACTTTAACGTTTTTAAATAAGGTAACTTTTGTCGGGCCTGATCAGGTAAAGAACTTTCAACTAATTCTTCCAATAATTTTTTCTGTGGGAAATTGGCTGTACGTATTCGATTCTGTTTCGACCGTATCAGTCGGTCGCTATGTTCTTGATGAAGCACCTGAAGTAACACTTCAAATGCCTCATCCGGTTTTTTGAAATTACTTTCATCATTGACCATCCTTCGAATACTAGGCAAACGCAATTCCTTACACAGCTCAATAATCTCTTGCCTTTTATCCATATAAGATATCTCCTTCTTCAGATTGATCAAACATATCTGCGTAGGCTTTTAGATTTCTTTCTGACTGTTTCATGATGTCGTCCTTGTTCTCATCAGTTAACTTGTCAGTATTGGTTTGCTCACAGATGAATTGTATTCTTTCTGTAGTGACAAAACCAAAGCGAATATTATTTAGTTTCTCAATAGCTTCTAACACTTGCCCTAAATTATCTTTTTCTTGAATATATAAAAGTAACTCTATGAAGTCTTTTTCATTTCCTGTATAATAATTGGTGTATATCATTTTAATTTCATCCGGTGCCTGCTTCAAACATTCACTTTGAGCTATGGCACCTTTTTTCTTTTCAAAGGTTTTTAGATAGTGATAAATATTCATTTCCCACTGATGTAAGCCCCAATTCCGTTTGTGTTCTGCTACAAGCTCCCCATCGATAAATAGTTTGATTTTTTCAGCTCCTACTTTTGCTTTAATAAATTTCCCAACATGTCCTTCTGGCACAGAATAATGATTCTGTTTTATGACAACTGTACTATACTTATCCACCCGACATTCTATTAACTCTGCAACGTCAAAAGGAGTTATTGCTGGCTTGGATACAGACCTTTCGTGTTCCATTAATTCAATGTGTTTTAATAAATGCTGGTGATGTAACTGCTGGTTGATTCTTATTAGTACCCTTGTCAAATGTTCCTCTGCCTCTTTTAAACTTGTAAATTTATAATTTGATGAAAATGCCTTTCTACGAATGTACTCTACACTACGTTCAACGTGGCCTTTTTCATTTCCCTTTCTTGGTTCACATAGTCGAATTTTAAACCCATAATAATCTGAAATATTTTTCATACCGTCGGTGATTTCCCTTTCTGATCCTATGAACGATTTAACCACAGTCCTCATATTGTCATAGGTAAATACCGTAGGGATAAAACCAATGTGTTCAATAAATAAGGAATGGATGTCTAAAACACAAACCATGGTTTCAGACTCATAGATTTTCGCAAATCGATAATTACTATGTGCTAAAGTGAAAACCGCTAGGGAATAGCTTCTTAATTTTCCATTCACCTCGATTTTAATTTCTCCCCAATCAAATTCCACTTCATAACCAGGTTCGCAATTTCTACGTATGAATACCTCGTTTTTCTTTGCTAGCTCCGTGTTTACAAAATTACGTACTGTGGTATAACTAATTTCACACCCTTCCTCTATCAACTTTTCATGCATATCAATGATTTTCATTTGTTGTTTACCTAAATTATTCTCTCTTTTCCACTCATTTTCTTTTATATATCCTCGAATTTTCTCGATAATTTCATCACTTAATACTCTTTTCCTACCAACTCTTTTTGTGTAAGTTGGTGGTTTTATAATCTCCTCTGGTATTGGTAAATTTCGAACATCCGTTAACTTACTATTTTCGAACTCCTTTATATATTTTTTTACTGTATTTCTAGATTTTTTCAATTCTTTTGCAATCTTCCTCTGACTTTTTCCCTCCAAATGCATCTTTATTATTTGTTGTTTCACATTCAAAGTAATCACCTCTGATACTCCCCCTAACAATAATGTCAGGGTTATTTTCTATCAAAAGTGGCTCACTTTTCAATTAATAAGGTGGCTCAGTTTTAGATTAACATATACAACCTCTTCAATTACAACCCTCGTTGAGGATAAAGGGAAGTTGAGCTTGGTTGATATGGGCGAAAACCATGGACGGTGTGAAGAACTTGGATTCAGCACCTAGGAATCCCTCGGGGTATGGGGGAGCGACATGTTAGGAAAGTAGTTAACGGAACTGGGGATGCCCTCCTCGGTCACTTTCCAAAGAAAGTAAAACAGAAACCTATAAGCGCAAGTGAAGTGGTGAATGGGCTGAGAGGGAGTCGGAGTGGGTCATAGTACCGATGATGACAATGACAACACAACATTGTCTAGGGAAGGACGGCAAAAGCCAATACCCTACTTCGTTCATATGTTCAAAGGAGGTAAGAGTCAGTGAATGTCAAGAAAATGGTTAACTACACCAATCATGTAAAAGCTCAAGAACTCTGGAAAACATTATACCTTTGTGCCAAGGAAGGAAAGACACGTCGATTTCATGCCTTATACGATAAGATTTATCGACCTGATATCTTGTGGGAAGCATGGCAAAGAGTAAAAAGAAAGCGAAGAAGTGGTGGGGTAGACTATCAGACGCTGGAGGATATTGAGTCCTATGGCGAGAAAAGATTTCTTAATGAGATCTATCTGGAGTTAAAGGAAAATCGATATCACCCTCGTCCTGTTCTACGCACGTACATTCCGAAAGAAGATGGAAAGAAACGTTCATTGGGAATCCCAACCATCAAGGATAGGGTTGTACAAATGGCAACAAAGTTGGTCATAGAACCTATCTTTGAAGCTGACTTTAAAGATTGTTCTTATGGTTTCCGTCCTAAAAGGAAGGCACATCAAGCCATAGCGAAAATCAGAAAAGAGAGTAAGAAAAGTTATTGGGTATAAGACGTCGATATTCAAGGTTACTTTGACAACATTAACCATGATAAATTAATGAAACTTGTAGAGCAGCGAATTAGTGACCGCAAAGTGCTGATATTGATTCGTAAGTGGCTACTAGCAGGAATCATGGAAGAAGGAAAAGTAAGGAATTCTCTCCTGGGGGCTCCTCAAGGTGGCGTGATTTCGCCTTTACTTTCGAACATATATTTGAATGTAATGGATTCCCTCTTGGAAAAGAAATTCAGCCTTCTAGGTTCCCTTATACGTGATGCGGATGACTTTGTTATCTTGTGCAGGACAAAGCCAGAAGCGCTAGAAAGTATACGAGTAATCCAAGCAATCATGGGTAAACTTGATCTCTCACTACATATAGGATAATTGCGATATATCACTTTTTCAATTAGGTTAATGAAATATCCGGCAACAATCATAATTTATTTATATATTTCCAATTCGTTCGTTTATAAAAAAAGCGCGGCTACATAGGTATGTGGGTAGGGATTTACGGTATAAGTCAACAGATTCACGAATAAAGTCAGGCGCTCCCTGAGTAAGGGATGAACTTATTGATTTAAGGATAAACTTAAATCAATAAGTTCATGGTTGGAGTTTTCTTTGGTCAAAAAAATTTAAATTTTAGGGTATGGGCTTGTTCCATACGATTTAACATAATTTTAAGGATGATATTTTGTTCCATATTAAGTGTTTAAATATAGAAAAAACTTTCTAGGAGAGGTCATATGTATGGCTTTGTTAATAATCACCGTCATTTTCTCGCTTGGTGCGATTGTATTTGTTAGAAAACAGATAACTTTACTAGAGATGTATACGACATCACTGTTTGCAACTATATTTGCTACATTAGGCGATTTATACTTAGATGTAAAATTAAATTGGTACGGTTTTTTTCGTCCTGGTGTCGATTGGAAATACATACCAATATTATTAGTTGTTTATCCAGCATTTAATATTGTATATTTAAATTTATTTCCTTTTGGAAAATCCTTGCTAAAGAAAGCCATTTATATTCTCATCATTTCCTTTATTACAACGGGATTTGAATACATTGCAATGTTAACAGAAGTTTTTTATCATAAGCAATGGAAGCTGTCTTATTCATTCATTAGCTATTTCATCATTTATTTTCTTCTTTATTGGAATCTCCTTTTTATTCGAAGGTTACAATAGGTTCATCATTCGCTGTTTTAACCGTGTTTTCTAGTAAAACGAATAGTTAGGCTGCCCGTTCGCTTGAAAATATAGCTATCGAACTTGTCGATTTGAATTCATCAATAAACGAAAGCAACTATTTTTTAATATGGTACAATGAAGGCAAAGAAAGGATGATAAGGATGCATAAGGATATTCGACTGATTGCCTTAGACATGGATGGCACTTTATTAAATCAAAATCATGAAATTTCATCTGAAAATAAAAAAGCAATCGAAAATGCAAAGGCAGATGGAATTGAAGTTGTTATTAGTACGGGTAGACCGTATAAACATATTGAACAGTATATAGATGAACTCAATCTAGACTCCTATTTTGTAACCATTAATGGTGGAGAAGTTTGGGATGGAGCTGGGAATTTACTTGAGCGTCATTTATTGGCAACAGAACATGTTGGGTTAATGTGGAACTTAGTAAATACATATAAAACAGATTATTGGGCGATTACGACTACTGGGCTTTACCATAATAATTATCCGGAAAATCGAAAAATAGATCGTGATGAATGGGTGAAATTTGGCTTTGAAATTGCTGATGACCATATCCGAAATACAATACAACTAGAATTGAAGAAACATAACCTAGAAGTAACGAATTCAAGCCCAACAAATTTAGAAGTAAACCCAGCTGGTATAAATAAAGGGAGTGCACTGGAAGGAATTTGTAAGAGAATGAACTTGTCAATGGAGCAGGTCATGGCCATTGGCGATAGTTTAAATGATCTTGCTATGATACAAAAGGCTGGGATTGGTGTTGCTATGGGTAATGCTCAAGAAACGATAAAAAAAGCAGCGGACTGGACAACTACAACGAATTTGGATGACGGAGTAGCTAAAGCCATTTATCGGATTTTACGTTAAATGCATGTTTATCTAAGATACGCTGTTAGAATTAAAACGCGTTGACACGAAATTACGATCTCCTTAATAAAGTGATAAGTAAATGGGAGCATGATTCAATGTTTCAAGTCTAAGATTTATAGGGGTTGTCGAATTATTAAACGGATTGGCTTACCAAAAAGTTTTCTCCACTAATCACTTTGATACTAGGACTCTTGTTTGATTAATGCTAGGCTTATTAGCAAGTGGTTACTATAGTGGGACAAGAAATATTGTAGAAGAAACTCGGCAGAAAGAATTTCCTCAGCAAAAACGGGACACGATTCAATTCATTATAATGAAGAGAAAGTAATCAATAATATTCGTCCATTGAATAAAGAAGAATCATGGTGTAATAATGAAAGCGAATATAATAAACATTTGAGGCATGTTCTAAAGAAAATATAGGACATGCCTTTCGTACTATACACAACTTAGAGGCTATTTTCTTTGTTCTATCTTATGTTAAAATAATAACATTGAGTTGAGACGGAAAGGTGCTTTGCATGGAGGAACAAATGATAAATCATAATAAAATTACGAACCAAGAGGAAATGAAACGAAAACATTATCATCCATTTCCGACAGGTGCAAAAGTAAAAGAGATACATAAGGCCAACTTGGCAAGTAGTGAAACGACGGAAGAACTCGTTAAAAACGATGAAATCGATGCCTTCTATTTTCGTTCTTTAGAAAACCGTGGGATTAAACTGAATAAGTCACAATTACAAGCCATACGTCATTTCGAGGGTCCCGCACTTGTTTTAGCAGGAGCAGGTAGTGGAAAGACACGGGTACTTACGTCACGAGTAGGATATTTAATTATGTGTCAGCAAGTTCATCCAAATCAAATTTTATTATTAACATTTACAAAAAAAGCCGCCGATGAAATGAAAGAAAGATTATCGACGTTACCTGGTCTTTCTCGGAATATGACGAAAAATGTTTTAACAGGTACATACCATTCGATTTTTCTTCAAATATTACGGAGTCAAGGGGATGGAAGGAAAATCTTAAGTAACGAGAAACATAAACATACGATTTTGAAAATTATAATGAAGGAAATGAATCTATCTGATACTTACGAGCCGGAGACGATTCTCGCAATACTTTCAGACTATAAAAATAAAATGATGACTGTTCACGAATTACCAGAATCATCACCCATTGAAAAAGAAGTGAAATCTATACTATTAAAATACGAACAGAGGAAAACAGAAAATAATTATATGGACTTTGATGATATTCTTCTCGATTCCTATCAACTATTAAAACGGAATTCAGCAATACTGCATGCGCTGCAAATCCGTTTTCGTTTTATTTTATGCGATGAGTGGCAAGATACAAACCCTATTCAATACGAACTTATAAAAATGTTAGCAGCACCCGAAAATAATCTGTTTGTTGTTGGGGATGACGATCAAACAATTTTCGAATTTAATGGTGCAGATTCGTCTATCATTTTAAATTTCAGTCAACATTTTCAAGGAACGAAGACGTATTTTCTCAATATTAATTACCGTTCAACAACGACGATAGTTGGATTGGCGAATGCAATCATTTCATTTAATAAAAACCGTTATAGCAAAAGGCTAGATGGAACTGTTGAAGGTGAGAAATGTCCGTATTTTATTCGACCAACTTCTGCTGATGTAGAGGCAAAAATAATTGTAGATCATATTTTGAGTGATGTTCAGAACGGAAAAAGAAATTTTAAAGATTTTGCCATCTTATACCGTAATAACAGTAATAACCGGGCTATTTTTGACGAACTCGTATTACGTGGAATTCCATTTGTTACGTATGGAAATTCGAACACTTTTTATGAACTTTCACTAATTAAGTCAGTTATTGATCATATGCGTTTATCGATAGATGGTAGAAATTTAGAGGCGGCTAAAGGGGTGTTACCAAGTTTATATCTTAATCGAGAGAAAGCTGGTTTATTTATTGAAGAAGAGGAATTGTTTAAGTCAGAAAAAAATGTGTTAAATCATGTATTACGCTTTCCTCATTTAAAAACTTTTCAAAAAAACCAAATTAAAGAACGAATTCAACTGATTGAAGGACTAAAAGAAAAAAAGCCGATTAAAGCAATTAAGGCAATCAGAAATGTATATGACAAATATATGGAAACAGATGAACGGAAGAACGTTACGGTTCATAAAGAAATTATGCGAGAAATGCTGTCTGAGCTTGAGGCATCTGCGAAACGATTTGAAACAATTCATGACTTTCTTCTTTTTGTGGATGGGATTATTGAGAAAAAGACCCAAATGGAAGAGTGGCGGAATGACCAAGGAGCTAATGTAATAAAGCTCATGACGATTCATAAGGCAAAGGGTTTGGAGTTTCCAGTTGTTTTTGTTATTGCAGCTTCAGATTCAATATTACCTCATAGATCGGCAATTGAAGCGGAAGTCCGTGAAGATCTTATTTTTAAAGGGGAAAAAAAGCTGGAACTTGCTATTGAAGAAGAGAGGAGGTTAATGTATGTTGCTGTGAGCCGTGCGCAAGAAGAACTTTATATTAGTTCACCGTCTGAATATCGTGGTGAAAAAGTACCCGTATCACGTTTCCTCGTTGAAGCATTTACTGACTCAAACGAGCCAAATTCCTCAATCTGGGAACGTACAGTTAATGAGAAAACTAATCGAAGAATAAAAAAGAAGGAAAAGCGACTTGTTGAATCATCTCTTGTTTAGGATTGTACTAACCCGAAATGCCAAGCATGGATACGCATTTCATCATACGAAGATTCCGTTTTAGAAGAAAAGTTATGTCCAATTTGTCACGATAAAATGAAACAGCATATTAAAGATATTTATAAATAATTCATTCCAACCCGATAGATTTACTAAATACTGGGGTATGGGTTAAGTCGAAAAAGTTGTTATGAATCCTGATGGTGCAGGTATAGAAAAAGTAATGATGAAAAACAAGTTCTTAAGGTGTGTTAATGGGTAAACTTGTAGATTCAGAACAAAATATAGGTCGTGTCGCCGTTTTCTTATCATCTGAAGATTGTAATAAATGACTGGTCAATGATGCATTACGAGTAGGGTTGATCTATTAGTCTCTTCTTAAAGGGGAGGGAATATTTTTATGATTAAAAAGTATAGAGTTTTGATTGATAAATCTTAGAAGTAAAATAATGAGAGACAAAGGGAATGAAAAAAATCCTACTTATTTTATTAAGTTTATGATGTGCATGTTCGAATAATACAAATCAAACAATTAATAATAAGGAAAGTCCTTAGAAAAGGGTTTATTGATATTCATATTTTTCATTTGAAAATAGTGGAATAACAACGAGTTCTAACTAGATGAATGCCGTTTCCAAAAAAAAATCAAAAAAAGAACTTTTCTCTCTTGACTTTATAAAAGAATAGTATTAAATTAAATACTGTACTAATTGACCTAAACGTTCATTTGGTCAGAACATAGGTGGTGAGAAAAGGTGGCGGTAAATCGGAAAGAGCAAATTGTAGAAGCTGCATCAAAATCGTTTGCTATGTTTGGTTATAAAGCAACATCTATGGATCAAATAGCAAAATTAGCAAATGTTGGGAAAGGAACTATTTACACTTTCTTTAAAAACAAAGAAGAACTATTGCATTTCATCATGGAAGAATTGATAAAAGAGATGAAGACAGCTGCAGAGGAAACGTTTGAGGAAAATGTCACATTTCAAAAGAATGTTCATCGTGCAATCTACAAAATGCTCGAGTATCGACTAAAACATCAGTTAGCTATTAAGCTTTTTGAAGAGGGTAAAATTGGAACTCCAGAGGTCGTTGATGCATTACAATTTTTTGAGGAAGGAATTATCAACTATATTGCAAATATTTTACAAAAGGCAATTGACTCTGGTGATATCCGTCAATGTAACCCAAGAATTACCGCTTTTGTAATCCTTAAAATTTATGTTGCACTAATATTTGACTGGGAAATGAATAACCCGTCATTATCTAAAGAAGAATTAGCAAAACTACTAGATCTGTACATTTTTAAAGGCATTTCTGTTGACGACTGTTACGTCGAATCCACAAACACGGGGAAACTAGGATTGTCATAACGATGATAGTCCTAAAATTTTCTTACTAAATGACTAAAATACTAGAATGGTCAATCGGTAACAAAGGAGGTCATATTCCTTGAACAGTTTTAAATTGTTTGGAAAAGAAATCCAACAAATAATCAAGGATAAGAAATTATTAATACCAATTATTGCAATTTTGTTTATTCCACTTATATATGGTGGGATGTTTCTATGGTCCTTTAAAGATCCATATGCAAAAATGAGCGAACTACCAGTTGCAGTAGTTAACTTAGATAAAGGCGCAACAATGGATGATAAAGAATTACAAGTAGGTAAAGATTTAGTTGATAATTTAAAGGATAATCGTTCCTTTAACTTCCAATTTGTTTCAAAAAAGAAAGCAATGAACGGTTTAGAGAATTTAACTTATTATATGGTTATTGAAATACCAGAGGATTTTTCAGAAAATGCAACAACATTATTAGATGATTCTCCTAAAAAGTTACAATTGAAATACATTCCAAATGACAGTTATAACTTTCTTGCGAGTCAAATTGGAGAGACTGCCGTAGAAAAAATTCAAACAGCAGTTGCAAACGAAGTATCGAAAACATATGCAGAAACCATGTTTGATACAGCAATGGAAATGGCTGATGGTTTTAAAACGGCTAGTGATGGTACCGATAAGTTAAATAATGGTGCAATTGATCTTAAAAATGGTTCTCAAGAATTAAAAGTAAACTTACAAACATTGGCTGAAAAATCAATTGAATTTGACAAAGGTGTTAAAACAGCAGGAGATGGCAGTAAAGAATTAGCCAGTGGTGCGGGCGACCTTTCAAGCGGCCTTGGTCAGTTAAATAATGCAGGTAGCAAGCTATATTCAGCATCACAAGAGGTGAAAGCAGGTACAGATGCTTTAGCTTCTGGTATAAATCAAGCGGGCGCGGGAATATCCGAAATGAACGGGAAATTGCCACAACTCGTAGATGGTACTGGTCAAGTAATGAACGGATTAAATCAACTACAAAAACAACTACCAGAACAATTGGCTGCAGGGTTAAGTAGCCAGTTGACAGGTAAAGATAGTTCATTAATGGCAGGAATTAACCAAGTGAATCAGCAAATTAATAGTGGTTTAACAAAAAAATTAGCCCCACAATTATCTGAGCAGTTAGCAAAAGGTGCTGCAGCTGGGATATCTGAAAAAATTGCTAACCAAATGGAAGCAACGCAAGCTCAACAGATGGCACTATTAAAACAGTCTCTATCTGAAAAATTAGGTCCAGAATTAACGAATCAAATTTTAGCAGAGATGGCAAAAGGCAGTCCATCACCATCAAAAGAGGAAATTCAAGCGAGCCTGAATAGTACGATTTATAATTCACTAAAACCGTCATTCTCAGAAGGAATTAATCAAGGTATTAGTGAAACGACAAAATCAATCGATGCCGGATTTAAACAATTGCAAACAGGCATTAGTCAACAACTTACAAAAGACAAATTAGAAGCACAAATAAGTAGTGCAATTAAAAAACCTATGAGCCAACTTACAGGTGGCCTTCAACAAGTACAAGAAGGTCAAAAGACTCTTCAAAAAGGTGTTGGTCAGTTAGCTCAAGGCGCTGGAGCATTACAAAATGGAGTAAATCAACTTCAAAATGGTCAACAACAATATGTATCTAACTTTGGTTTATTTACTCAAAAATTAGGTGAAGCACATGCTGGATCTAACAAATTAGCTACTGGTGCTAACCAATTAAATTCAGGTATGGGTCAATTAGCTGACGGTTCGAGTCAACTAAGTGATGGTGCAGGTAAACTTGCAGATGGATCTGTGAAATTAGCAGACGGTACGGATGAGCTACAATCCGGAACAAATGAACTCAATGAAAAACTAGGTAAAGCAGCTGATGAAGCAAGTTCAGTTAAGGCAACGAATGACACATATGATATGATGGCAAGTCCAGTAGAACTTAATACGAAGCATGTAAATAAAGTACCAAATTACGGTACTGGATTTGCACCATACTTTATTTCATTAGGGTTGTTCGTCGGAGCTTTACTTCTAACAATTATTTTCCCATTAGTTGATTCAGCGGGAATTCCACGTAATGGATTCAGTTGGTATGCTAGTAAATTTGGTGTCATGGCATTGGTTGGCATCATCCAAGCATTATTAATCGGAACAATCGTTTTATATGGCTTGGATATAGAGGTACAAAGTGTTCCACTATTTTACTTGTTTAATATTATTACAAGTTTAACATTCATTACACTTATTCAATTCTTAGTCACAATCGGCGGCAATCCTGGACGTTTCGTGGCAATTTTAATCTTGATTCTGCAGTTAACATCAAGCGCAGGTACATTTCCATTGGAAGTTATACCGAAAGCAGTACAATTCTTTAACCCATTACTTCCAATGACGTATAGTGTAAAAGGATTTAAAGCAGTCATTTCAAGTGGAGACTACAGTTACATGTGGCAAAATGCTGGTATTTTATTTGCATATATTTTTGCAGCAATCTTATTAACTCTTGGTTATTTTGTTTGGAAATATAATAAACAATATCGTCATCAGGAAACTGAACAAAGTCATAATCTTGCTGTATAATGATAGCTTTTGAAGAAAGCCTTCCTTTAAGAACAATGAGTTCTTTAGAGGAAGGCTTTTTTTAATAAGAAAGGTTTCATTTATCTAGATACGAGTAGAAATAATATACCCCCTTTCATATGGAGACGCGATATAATTAACTCGTGAATGATATAAAAAATTGTGGGAGAAATAATAATGATGACAAATCAAAACATATATTGGACATTACTAGAACATAATCAATGGAATCTCTATATAGCAAGTACAGACAAAGGTCTTTGTTATGTCAGTGGAAATAATCAATCTTTTCAAGAATTCATGAATTGGAAAAACAAACACTTAAATAAAAATATCATACAACAGAACGATGAAAAAAATAAAAATTATATTAACCAATTAATTGAGTATTTAGACGGAACAAGGCAACAATTTGATATCCCTATTGATGTTTATGGGACTGACTTCCAGAAAAAAGTTTGGCTTACATTATGTCAAGTATCATATAGTCATTTGTCAACATACTCAGAAGTTGCTAAGAAGATTGGAAGCGAAAGAGCAGTAAGGGCAGTCGGTACTGCTATTGGGGCAAACCCTATTTTAATAGTAGTACCATGTCACCGAATTATCGGTAAAAATGGTACTTTAACAGGATATCGCGGAGGATTAGACATGAAGCAACAATTATTGAAATTGGAAGGAACAATTGAATATAACAAGAATTATAGATTAAAAATTAAGAATAATATATAATATAAATGAATGGTATACAAGGAGGGGAATTATGGGGGAGGAAATGAAATTTTCACATCGGTTACGAGTACGATATTCAGAAATTGACGGGCAAAAAATCGTCTTTAACGCACATTATTTAACTTATTTAGATATTGCTATGTCAGCATATTTTGAAGAAGGCTTACAAATGAATCTTGCTGATCTTTCACAAGAGGGAACATTTGACTTTGTGTTAGCAAAATCAACTTTAGAATATAAAAAGTCAGCCCAACTTGGTGATTGGCTTAATATTTGGTGTAAAGTGAAGAAGCTAGGTCACACTAGTTTTACTATGGACTTTAAGATTACAAGAGAAGGAGAATTAGATCCCATACTTCTAGCTGAAATCATCTATGTTTGTTATGATCCAGAGGCACGGACATCAAGACCTGTTCCTAATTTTATTCGTGAAAAGATTATCCGATTTGAGAAAGAATCTGCTTAGAAGGTAATGAGTTGGAGGCTGTTCGTTCAGCCTTCCCCTATACATATCTACGAAATTACGATTGCAAGTTCAATTATGTCTTTAGTTAGCTTTAATTAAAACTGTTGACATCAGATACAATGGAGGGTATTATACCTATAGGGGTAGGTGGAAGTTTGGTTTTATTTATACCCATATAGGTATCATAGGAGGGGAAAAAATGAGTGGAAAAGTAGCAATTATAGCAAGTAATAATGGAGTATTTGATGCATACAAAGTGTTTAATATTGCAACAGCCGCAGCCTCAATGGATCAAGAAGTAGCTGTCTTCTTTACTTTTGAAGGGTTAAACTTAATTCATAAACAAGCGAATAAAACATTACCGATGCCTGAAGGGAAAGAACGTTTTGCTGAAGGGTTTGCCAATGCAAATGTTCCTTCTATCCCAGAAATGGTAGAGATGGCACAAGGCTTAGGAGTGAGATTAATTGGCTGTCAAATGACAATGGACGTTATGGGTCTTACTGCAGATGATTTTATTGAAAATGTAGAAGTCGGTGGTGCTGTGACATTTTTACAATTTGCTAAGAATGCGGATGTATCATTAACTTTTTAACAATGATTTCATAAAAAATAATGATCCAATTAGGAATACTTGACGTAAAAACTTGGGAGGTACGAATATTCATGACAAAAAAAGTAATCATTGTTGGTGGTGTTGCTGGTGGAGCTACTGCAGCTGCACGATTAAGAAGAATAAGTGAAGAAATAGAAATTATTCTTATCGAACGTGGAGAGTATATTTCATTTGCTAATTGTGGATTGCCATATTATATTGGTGAAACGATTAAAGATAGGGATAAATTATTTGTTCAAACAGTAGAAGGTATGTCTAATCGATTTCAGCTTGATATTCGGAATTTAAGTGAAGTAATAAACATAAATCCAGAGACGAAAACGATTACAATTAGAAACTTGCAAACTGGTGAAATTTATGAAGAAACGTATGATAAATTACTATTATCACCAGGAGCAAAACCAATTGTACCGCCAATACCTGGAATAAATGAAAATAAAATAGTATTTACTTTACGAAATATTCCTGATACGGATCGGATTAAATCGTATATAGATGAACAGAAACCGAAAAAAGCGGTTGTCGTTGGTGGCGGATTTATCGGAATTGAAATGACAGAAAACCTTGTTGAAAGAGGAATTGAAGTAACACTTATTGAAATGGCAAATCAAGTAATGGCACCAATTGACTATGAGATGGCAAGTATTTTGCATACACATTTACAAGAAAAAGGTGTTAAATTAATTCTTGAAAATGGTGTGAAGGAATTCATAGATCAAGGCAAAAAAGTCATTTTATCAGATAATACAATCATTGAAACCGATATAACCATCTTATCGATTGGGGTACGCCCAGAAAATGAATTAGCGAAATCAGCAGGTTTAGCTTTAGGTGAACGTGGTGGTATTATCGTTAACGAATTCTTGCAAACATCAAATGAAGATATTTATGCTATTGGTGATGCGATAGAGGTAGTAGATTTTATTAATAATACGAAAACGATGATTCCTCTTGCAGGTCCAGCGAACCGTCAAGGACGTATTGCTGCCAATAATATAATGGGTAAAAAAGTAAAATATAAAGGCACACTCGGCACATCAATTGCAAAAGTATTTGATCTATCCGTTGCTTCAACAGGTAACAATGAGAAAACGTTAAAACGTTTAGGTATTCCGTATGAAGTGGTACATATTCACCCAAGTTCACATGCAGGATATTACCCTGGGGCATCACCAATTGCACTGAAATTAATTTTCGATAAAGATACAGGAAAGATTTATGGTGCGCAAGCAGTTGGTGTGGATGGTGTAGATAAACGAATTGACGTGATTGCCACAGCCATCATTGGAGGATTAACTATAGAGGATTTAACGAATTTAGAACTATCGTATGCACCACCATTCTCCTCAGCAAAAGACCCAGTAAACATGGCCGGATATGTAGCTTCAAATATTGTTTCAGGTGACTTAGAACAAGTACAATGGCATGAAATTGATGACATCATTGCTAATGGAGGTTTGTTAATTGATGTTCGTGAACCAGTGGAACGAGAGTTTGGATTCATTAAAGGCTCAATAAATATTTCTTTAAATGAATTGCGTAATCATTTGAATGAACTACCTAAAGATGAAACCATTTATGTGAGTTGCCAAGTTGGTCTACGTGGGTACTTGGCAAGTAGAATTTTAAATAATCATGGCTTTAAAGTGAAAAATGTTGACGGTGGTTGGAAAACATATTCGTCAGTATTTAAAAATGACTCGATAAAAGATATGAAAACAAATGATCTAGGTGAAACAATAATCGGTTCAGCTAAGGAAGAAAGTGTGGAGGCACATCATGTTGTTGACGTGACTGGACTAACTTGTCCGATGCCCGTCATTAAATTGAAAAAAGGAATTGATCAACTCGAGAGCAATCAAGTTCTGGAACTTCATGCGACAGACAGGGGAACATTAAATGACATTCCAGCTTGGTCGAAAAATTTAGGTCATACATTATTAAAAACAGAGCAAGATGGACCAGTTATTAAATTTTGGTTAAAAAAGAAATAAAGAGATAATCAAAATGTTAATTAGATGAACTGTTGGGGCAACTCAGCAGTTTTTTATATTAAATAATAGGTAGGAAAGAACAACAGAGTAACCGTGTATAAATTAATAATAGGAAGACAAAATAAATTTTAGCAAAGAATGTCGATGTACAACTAGTGAACAATAGAAGATTACTATGTAAACAAAGGATGATTTCATTGGAAGAACGGATACGGCAATTCGATAAAATTGTAAAGATGACAAAGGAAGCACAAGAAGCCTTAACCCAGTATTTTTTTAATTATAAACTATATGCTTCTTTTGAATATTGGATGATGATTGCAATATTAATTGCACCTCTTATATTCATTTTGATTAAAATTGATAAAAAGAAAATCTTGCAAATTGGAATGTATGGCTATGGAATACATGTATTTATTAGTTATCTTGACTTATTTGGTCGTAATAGCGGATATTGGAATTACCCTTTCCCCTTAATCCCTGCATTACCTGGCCTATCCCTTGACTCAAGCCTAATCCCGGTTTCGTACATGCTTATGTATCAATGGACGATAAAGCGTAATAAAAACTACTATATATATGCCATCCTATTATCAGGTGGATTTGCATTTGTTTTCAAGCCTCTAATAGTTGGAATTGGATTATTTAAACTATATGGTATCAATTATTTTCATATCTTAATCATATATATTATCCCCGCAATTATGTCTAAATTGATTACAGATTTCTTTTTGTGGTTACAGAAAAAATATGGATGAACAGATTTTTTTAAAAGCAATTAGACCGGTTTTTAAGCCGGTCATATTATTTTCTATAATTTTACCTAGAGAGATTTTCATAAATACCCCTGTTACTATCCCCATCCATCCAATTTTCCCTCTACAATATCAATTTCTTCTAAAGGAGATCAGCAATTGTATATATTTCTTTAAGACGTAAGCGATAATATTTTGACTCGGAATGAGAATTGTTTAATGTTTCTTTAATTATGCTCATTATCGCATGGCAAATAAAATGTTCAACATCCTCCCGTTTCTTAAGTACTTTAAATAAAGAAAAAATATTTTTAATTGTATCAGTCATACTAATCACAATTAAATAATCTTGGATAGTTAAATAGCAATTTTTATAAATCACCTTCCTATCCTGATTGATGCCATAATGGTCAAAAATGAGAGTAGATAGTTGGGTATAATATTGGTTCATTAGATTCACTCCTTATTTTCCTTTCATTTTTAGTATTTACAATAGTTTTAATAAAAACCACAAATCATTTTGCTTATAATCAGATGATTTGTCACAAAATTGCATTGAAGAATGTCGAAAAACCCCATATACTGGAATTAAGAAATAAAGAAAGGGGTTACAAACGTTGACAATACAAAAAAAGATGATCTCGGCTTTTTCAATTATATTGTTATTATTAGTTATTATTTCCGGTTATACATATTACCAATTTACAGTAATCAATAAGTCCTATTCAAAAGGAATTAAGGAAGGTTTAGAAGTTGTTAAGCTAGGATCAAAAATGGTTGATTTAACACGAATGGAGCAAGTATCAATCAATAGTTATTTACAAACAGGTAATCAAGAAAGTATGGATGCATATAAAGCGGCTACGAATGAATTTTACGATAAAGCAAAAACGGTCGGAAAATTAAATCTTGATCCAGAAGGTGAGAAAATATTCAAAGACTTAATATACATCGAATCACAGTTTCGTGTGCTAGCAGATCAATACGTAAACTATAAAAGTGTTGGCGCTGAGGACAAAATTAAAATGCTAATGTTAGGGAATGGAAACACAATTTCATCAACGATTGCAGATCTAGGAGACAAGGTTTTAGTTTATCAAGAAAAAAACTTAGCACAAAAGAGAATAGAATTATCACAACAAGTAGAAGCGACTAAAACAATATCACTAATAATTAGTATACTTACTGTCTTTGTGGGATTAATTGTTGCTATTTTTATTAGTCGGAAAATTACTAAACCTGTACAAGAACTAGCAGGATACGCGAATAAAATTGCGGATGGGGACCTAACAATAGAAGATTTCCGAATAAAAATGAGGGATGAAATTGGTGACTTATCAAACTCATTTAAAAAAATGGTCAACAATTTGAAAACATTAATTGGCCAAGTAGGTGAAACGTCTGAACAAGTTGCTGCTTCTTCAGAGCAATTAATGGCAAGTGCAGAGCAAACATCGTCAGTAACAAACCAAGTTGTAACCGCTATACAAGAAGTGGCAAGTGGAAACGATATTCAAGCGAAAAATTTAGACAATACCTTTGTTACATTTAACGAGATATCTTCAGGTATGCAAAAAATGGCGGAAACAACTTCTACAATTGCCAAGTTTGCAAGTGATACTGCAGGTCAAGCAAAAAATGGAAATAACTATATTAGGAACGTTATAAAACAAATGAACGCAATTAACACAACAACGAACGAAACAAATGAAGTCATTAAAGAGTTAAGCACGAATACATCAGAAATCGGAGCAATTATTAACGTCATTACCGAAATTGCTGAGCAGACAAATTTATTAGCGTTAAACGCAGCCATCGAATCAGCAAGAGCTGGTGAGCATGGAAAAGGTTTTTCTGTAGTTGCTAACGAAGTGAAAAAACTTGCACAAGCTTCGAGGGAATCTGCAAAACAAATTTCAAATATTATTACAAACATACAAAATGACACCGTACACGTCATTGAAAAAATGAATGATAATACGAATGAAGTGGCAAATGGTCTTAAACTTGTTACCGAAACTGAAAAAACATTTAGCTCTATTCTCTCCTCAGTAGACACAGTAAATATTCAAATTCAAGATTTATCAGCCATTGCAGAAGAAATTTCATCCAGTTTTGAACAAGTAAGTGAAAGTGTAGAAGAAATTGTAAATATTACGAATGAATCTGTTAAAGCTACAAATGAAATTGCATCCTTGTCTGAAGAACAATTAGCTGCTATTCAAGAAATTGCTGCTTCTGCATCAACATTATCAAATATGGCAGATGGATTGCGTGAAATGATTAAGAAATTTGTTTTGTAAATCTTCGTCAAAACTTCCAAATTCTTATCTCCTCCTCTTCGAATAGATTTATCTGAATAAGACAATCTAAACACGAGTAAGTGAGGAGGGGGAATGTGAAATGAACAAAAAATGGATTATCACAGGTCTAACTGTTGCAACATTAACATTAACAGGTTGTGGAGCTTTAAATGACAATGCTGGTAAGGATAATAACGGAAAACAACTTACTCAAAATACTCGATACAACAATAATTTAAATCGACCAATGGATGTAAAGTATGACCTACGTAATAATGATCTACGAAGTGCTGATCGTACGCTAACGAAATCCAATCGTGTAGAACGTGAAGTTGAAAAATTAAAAGAAGTGGACGATGCACACGTCATCATTTCTAACAACAATGCCTATGTGGCAGTAAGGCTTGCTGGTAGAAATAATCAAGGGATTAATGACAATAACTTGACAAACAATGGCTATACGAATGTTAATTATGACAACAATGGTAATGTGAATCGTAACCGGGCATTAGACGGAGATGGTAATGGATTTTTAGAAAATGGCAGAGTAAATCGTGATAACAATAATAATGCTAATGATGGCATAATTGATGGAATTGACGATGCAGGTAATAAAAATACGAAAGCTCGGGACAATCGTAACGATGATGGTTTTAATTTAGGGGTAAGAAATGACAACAATAATTATGGACTAAATGTCGGTTCAGATAATAGTGGAAACAACACGGGTATTAATGTAGGTACTAGAAACAACGGAAACAATAATGGAATTAACGTTAATAATAAAAACAATGGAAAAAATAGAGGACTAAACGTAGGAAATAAGAGTGGAAACAATAAAGGTGTAAATGTAGGGAATCAAAATGATAACAATAACGGATTGAATGTTGGAACGAATAATGGTACAAATGGAAGCTACATTATCGATATTGACAATAATACGAACAGAAAGAACAACAATTATAGTCCTGTTTCCAATCGTTTTGAGCAAAAAGTTGCGGATCAAGTAAGAAAAGCAGATGATAAAATTCATCGTGTTTATGTATCAGTAAACCCTGATTTTTATAATCAAATGAATACAATGACGAATGATATCCGAACAAATCGAATCAATAATACGAATGATCATAACGGTCTATTTGATCGTTTCGATAATATGATAAATAATTATTTCGGTAATGGAAATAATTACCGATATAATACCCGATAGTCCAGGGGGAGCAAATATGAGTAAAAAACAACAGTTTTTGGCGGGCGATAAAATTACGAAAGATAATCAAATATTTGGGACGCCAAACAGTAAAGTAAAAGACGGAACAGGGAATTCTCCAAATGATGATGTAAATCAGAAAAAAGGTCAACGACTATAAATAAGAGTTTGTCCTAAAAAAACGTAAAAATTAAGAGTATATCAAGGTTTTGAACATGAATATGGGCATCCGGAAATCACAAATACGACTTTCTGGATAGCCCATTTTTAGGAAAGTATAAGTTTTCCAAGTAAGGCTTAGACAGCTTACATCAAAGCCAAAAACACTTTTTTTTTTGGCGAACTGTCTCTCGGCTCACCAGAAGGCTTTCGTCTTTCGTTTTTATTATACTCTGACAAAAGACAAGGAGCGGTTAATAAAGGTTTCTTCAACATGTTACGTCTCTACCCTCTTTAAATATTTTTTGCGAAAAGTAATCCAAGCTGTTTTTAAGGATGAATATAAACCAATGGCTGCAGCACCATAAAAGCCTCCCATAAATAAACCAGCCCACAAATCTTTTGGATGACTTATAAAAATAGAAAATAAATACCCGATAACGGTCGCTACCGTAGGAATATATTTCTTTGGAATTGGAAAAATTTTTATCATTTGGGTCAATATCATGATGGACGGCACTGCTATAATACCATCCCAAAAATTTGTTTGTATTTCTGGAAACTCCATATTTCCCGTTCCTTTCATCTATTTCTATACATAGTATTGAGCTCATAGGTTGAAACTATTCTCATACCACCACCATTTTACAAAAATTTTCATGATGAGGGGTTTCCAAATGAATAGTTGGCATATTTTTATCAATGATATCAAAAATATTTGCTCGAACTGGGTAGCAGGTATCATCGTTATTGGTTTAATTATATTACCTTCTTTATATGCTTGGTTTAATATTAAGGCGTCATGGGATCCATATAGTCAAACAAGTCAAATCCCGGTTGGAATTGTTAATGAAGATGAAGGTGCAACAGTTCATGATAAAGATATTGATGTTGGGAAGGAACTTGTAAAAACTTTAAAAAGTAATAAGTCCATGGGCTGGCGCTTTACGAATCGGAAAGAAGCAATGGAAAAGTTGAAATATGGAGATTTTTATGCAGTAATAATCATTCCTAAAAATTTTTCTGAGCGGTTATCCACAGTAATTAGTGATCATCCAACAAAAGCTGAAATTGATTATTTTGTTAATGAGAAGATTAATGCAATAGCTCCAAAAATTACTGAAAAAGGTGCAAGTGTCATTGTAGAAAAGATTAGCGGAAAATTTATTTCCATTGTAAATGGAATGATTTTTACAATATTTAACGATTTAGGAATTGAATTAAATAAGGATTTACCCGATATGATTAAGTTTGAAAATTATATTTTTACATTAGAAAAAAATTTACCGAATATTCATCGAATGTTGTCAGATTCTCGAAATGATCTCGACAAAATTAGTGGGCTAATAAATAAAGCACAGCATTTGACTCCAGAAGTAGATAAATTTACGAATATTGGATTAAAGAAAATCAATCAAACAGAACAAGCTATACATGAAGCGAACACACGATTGAATGCAATAAAACCAAGAATTGAAGAAGACCTAAATAAGATACAGCAACTCCAATCAAACATCAATCATCTTATTCAAAGCTTGAATGAAGCGGATTTACAAGTTTCCGATCGTAATACATTAAAACAATATATTGTTGAACGAACAGCTACTTTAAAGAGTAATGTTCAATCTGTTCAAAATATGTTAGAAAATATAAATCACATTGACTCAAATACAAATCAAGGTGAAGTTCCTCCAGAGAAAAATACAACTGATGAAAAACGAATTCAAGATGCAATCACTTCTTTAAAAAAAATAAATAAAATGGTTGATGATATTCAAAATCAGACAGGGAAAGTTGATTCGAATAAAGAGAATGAAGCAATTAAGAAAATCATTCCCGATATAAAAGCGAAATCGCAAACAGTGAGTGATCAAGTGGATGCTTTTATGAATAATTATAAAAAAGCAATTGAACCATTTGTTAATCAAAAGATTGAAGCAGTACAAGACGGGCTCAAAAAAGCAAAAACAATTTTAGAAGATGTCCATAATACAATTCCTGAAGTGGAAACAATCCTTAATCGAACGAATACCAATGTGAACAAAGGAAAAGATATGTTGGACTTTGTAAGTGGGGAGTTTCCGTATATTAATGATAAAGTATTAACTCTTGCAAATAAAATACGAAAAATAAGGGGAGAATCTGATATTAATGAAATAATTGATCTTTTGCGGAACGATCCAACTTCTGAGGAAAGTTTTTTTGCAGAACCCGTTGTTTTAAAAGAAAATAGTATCTTTTCAGTCCAAAACTACGGAACCGGGATGACCCCTTTTTATACAGTTTTGGCAATATGGGTCGGTGGTTTATTGTTAATTTCGTTATTATCAACCGAACTAGATAATCCGGAAGAATTTTCTTCTCGTGATATTTATATTGGACGATTATTAACATTTGCTACGGTTGGTTTTTTTCAATCATTCATTGTAACAGTAGGGGACCTCTTTTTACTAAAGGTGAAAGTAGCAGAACCGGGATGGTTTGTCTTATTTGGTATCTTCTGTAGTTTTATATTCATTACAATTGTGTATACTTTAGTCTCTGTATTTGGAGATGTCGGAAAGGCTTTAGCTATTGTTTTGTTAGTTCTTCAAATTGCTGGATCAGGAGGAACCTATCCAGTTGTATTACTACCAAAGTTTTTCCAAAATATAAATCCAATCTTACCGTTTACATATGCTATTGATATGATGAGGGAAGCAACAGGAGGAATACTATGGAAGAAAGTACGATTTGATACAATATATCTCTGTGTATTTGGTCTTGTTGCGTTTATCGTAGGTGGATATATGAAGGAGTATATTAATAAGAAGACGGAAAATTTAAAGAAAAAGTCGAAGGAATCGGGAATCTTTCATTAAGAACGTTATGATCCTCTCATAATGGTTATCTTGAGGGCTAGCTATTGTTTTTTAGCTAGCCTTTAAATGGTAAAAACGATTCATTCTTTATTAAAATCGATGAGTTAATTTCTTCGACGGATGTTAACCCGGTTAAGCCTAAAGTGATATCTAAGTCAGCAATCAGATTTTGTAACACCTCTTTGACTCCACGTTCTCCATTTACAGCTAGTCCATACATACATGGTCTTCCAACGAATACAGCTTTTGCCCCGAGTGCGATTGCTTTAATTATATCTGAACCACGTCTAATTCCACTATCCATGAAGACTGGTATCTTTTGATCAATTACTTCACAAATTTTCGGAAGCGCGTCCAATGTGCTTATTGCCCCATCAACTTGTCTTCCTCCATGGTTCGATACAATGATTCCATCTACCCCATATTGTAAAGCAAGTTTCGCATCGTTTGGATGAAGAATCCCTTTTAATAGAATCGGTAGGTTTGTTTGCTTTCTTAAAAAGGCGATATCATCCCAAGTTAATGCTGGGTTTCCGAAAATTCGAGTCCAGTACATAATGGCTGACATAGGGTCTTCTTGAGGTGATTTTTCAAGTTTTGCAACAAATGCAGGATCAGTAAAATAATTACCAACGCCTTCTCCCGCTAAAAATGGTAAATAAACATTTTTTAAATCATATTCACGCCAAGCCATCATGGGTGTATCTAATGTAACGACAATGGCAGAATACCCAGATTGTTCTGCTCTCTTCACAAAACTAGCGGTAATATCAGGATTTTTACTCCAATATAGTTGGAACCAACGCGCAGCATCCCCCATCGCTTCAGCAATTTTTTCCATTGGAACCGTCGAAGCAGAACTTGCAATATAAGGTATTCCTAAACTTGCAGATGCTTTTGCTGAGGCAATTTCTCCGTCTGGATGAATGATGGATTGTACCCCGATTGGCGCATGCAAAATGGGGAAAGGGAAGGTGTGACCCAATATTTCAACAGAGAGATCTCGATTTTCAACGTTGCGAAACATCCTTGGTATAATTTTCCAACGATGAAACGCCTCAAGATTAGCCTTCATCGTTTTTTCTCCACCAGCCCCGCCGGCAACATAATAATATGGTCCATCTTCCAAAATTTCACGAGCACGGCTTTCCCATTCTTCATAAACGACGGGCAATCGTTCTGGGTCGGGATTTCCCATTGTTGAATAAATTTGAAATTGTACAATATTACCAATGTTTTTCACTTTTCCCATCCTCCTTTTATTGTCAATTGGCTCTAGGATTCTTCCAAAATGTTAGTCAAATTGTTATCATCATGTTCTTTGCTCTTGTTATCTTTGTGTAGTAAAAATCAGAATAAAGGGCGTAAAGTTGTTTAGTTAAATCCTATATTTCGAACAGCCTACTCTAGGTGTTGAATAAATAATTATTTCTCATAAGGATAAATTTTCAAGTTGTAAGAAATATATTCTTCTAAAAAACGGATTATTCAAGATATATAAGAAAATAGTCTATGAGTGAATGAAGACATATGCTTTGCTCATGAGTTGTCAGTTGCAGAGTATCTGATAACTATAGTAAATAAAATGAAGGGAAACATGGATAAAGAATAAATTGTAGACTGTAACCAGACAAATTTAAGAAACCAAATAAAAAATAAATTCAATTGTTAGGTATGTACCCATTCCAAATATACACTTTTGCATATTCTGTAATTGAATAACTTAGGTCAATTCATCAAAATCAAATCAATTGATGTATTGACGAAAGGAATAGAGGAGGAGTAGGTTAAAATGGTACCTGTAGGTAGGACACTTGAAAAAGAGGGTTTCACCTACAGGTATTTTTTTATATACTTGAATTTTAGAATATTAGGATTAGGGGACAACATGAGTAAAATAACTTTTTCAACCAAAGAGATAAAAACACTTCAACAGAATCCAAATATACATCGTGTCAGCGATCGGTCTATTACCTATACTGACGATTTTAAAAATAGATTTATTGATGAGTACCTAGCTGGCAAACTCCCTCGTCAGATCTTTGCGGAGAACGGTTTCGATGTGGACGTTATAGGAATAAAACGAATCGAACAGTCAGCCTGCAGGTGGAAAAAGGCCTATGAGAAGAATGGCTTGATTGGGCTTACGGATACGAGGAAAAACGCTTCCGGCAGACCCTTGAAACGTGAGCTTTCACCGTCCGAAGTGATTGAAAGACAAAAGGCAAGAATCGAACTGTTGGAAGGACAGGTTGAGCTGTTAAAAAAGCTAGAAACGACAGAAAGGAGGCTGCTAAACTCAAGCGAAAATCTAAATCCGAATAATGCATATCAATTGATTCAGGAGACCATTGAACAAAATGGATTTAAGGGGATGACCAGGTATCTATGTGGCCTCTTAGAGGTATCCCGGTCTGGATATTATAGCTACCTAAAGGCTTCCTCTTTCCGGGAAGCAAAGGAGAAATTGGATCTTGAAGCGAAGGAAATCATTTTAAAGGCCTTTAATCGGCGCGGATATAAGAAAGGTTCACGCTCCATTAAAATGATACTGGAGAATGATTTTAACATTACGTTTAGCCGTAAAAAGATACAGAGAATCATGAGGAAATATGGAATCATCTGTCCTCACAGAAAGCCAAATCCTTATAAAAGGATCGCTAAAGCAACCAAGGAGCATCAGGTTGTTCCAAACAAGTTAAATAGGGAATTTAAGCAAGGAGTTCCAGGAAAAGTGTTATTAACGGACATTACTTATTTGCCATATAACGGAAATTCCATGGCTTATTTNTAAAATGGTACCTGTAGGTAGGACACTTGAAAAAGAGGGTTTCACCTACAGGTATTTTTTTATATACTTGAATTTTAGAATATGAGGATTAGGGGACAACATGAGTAAAATAACTTTTTCAACCAAAGAGATAAAAACACTTCAACAGAATCCAAATATACATCGTGTCAGCGATCGGTCTATTACCTATACTGACGATTTTAAAAATAGATTTATTGATGAGTACCTAGCTGGCAAACTCCCTCGTCAGATCTTTGCGGAGAACGGTTTCGATGTGGACGTTATAGGAATAAAACGAATCGAACAGTCAGCCTGCAGGTGGAAAAAGGCCTATGAGAAGAATGGCTTGATTGGGCTTACGGATACGAGGAAAAACGCTTCCGGCAGACCCTTGAAACGTGAGCTTTCACCGTCCGAAGTGATTGAAAGACAAAAGGCAAGAATCGAACTGTTGGAAGGACAGGTTGAGCTGTTAAAAAAGCTAGAAACGACAGAAAGGAGGCTGCTAAACTCAAGCGAAAATCTAAATCCGAATAATGCATATCAATTGATTCAGGAGACCATTGAACAAAATGGATTTAAGGGGATGACCAGGTATCTATGTGGCCTCTTAGAGGTATCCCGGTCTGGATATTATAGCTACCTAAAGGCTTCCTCTCTCCGGGAAGCAAAGGAGAAATTGGATCTTGAAGCGAAGGAAATCATTTTAAAGGCCTTTAATCGGCGCGGATATAAGAAAGGTTCACGCTCCATTAAAATGATACTGGAGAATGATTTTAACATTCGTTTAGCCGTAAAAAGATACAGAGAATCATGAGGAAATATGGAATCGTCTGTCCTCACAGAAAGCCAAATCCTTATAAAAGGATCGCTAAAGCAACCAAGGAGCATTAGGTTGTTCCAAACAAGTTAAATAGGGAATTTAAGCAAGGAGTTCCAGGAAAAGTGTTATTAACGGACATTACTTATTTGCCATATAACGGAAATTCCATGGCTTATTTGTCAACCATAAAAGATGCGTCCACTAACGAACTCCTAGCTTACCATGTTTCTGATCGTATCACTCTAGACATCGCAACAAAGACGATTCACAAACTAATGAAAAACAAGAAGATTACACTACATAAAGATGCCTTCATCCACTCTGATCAAGGGAGCCATTATACGAGCCCCAGATATCAAAAGTTATTAAAAAAATATGGCCTAGGACAATCTATGTCCCGAAGAGGGAACTGTTGGGATAATGCCCCTCAAGAGTCTTTCTTTGGTCATTTAAAAGATGAAGTAGACTATCAATCTTGTAAATCCTTAAAAGAACTAAAAGCAAAAATAAATCACTATATGGTTTACTATAACAATTATCGATATCAATGGAATTTAAAAAAGATGACCCCTATTCAATATAGGAATCATCTTCTAGTTGCTTAACCTCTTTTTTTATTGTGTCCTTGACATAGGTACCATTTTAA